>JACQBW010000016.1 GCA_016194305.1 Nitrospirota bacterium
ATCACTTTGGATTAAAAGTTGTTGGGGAGGTCGAACCATTGCCGGGAATTCCCCCCTCGCCATCTTCTCTGGCCAAATTGGCTGACGTTATGATAAAAGAAGATGTCAAAGTCATCCTGATGGAGCCATTTTATCCGGACAATGGTCCCGAATTTATCGCCCGGAACACCGGAGCGAAGGTTGTCATTCTTCCCGCTTCTGTGGGGGGAAAAGATGAAATCAAGAGTTACGCGGACCTCTTTGAATTCGATGTAAGAAAGGTGATCGAGATATTAGGTTCAGTCAGAAAATGATCTTTCGATTATATTAGAGAGCACCATGTCTTCAAGCCATGTTCCGAAATTGATAGAATCTCTTGGGAATCCCTCTATCTATCCTCATTCGGTCGAATATATTGAATGCGTGGAGACCCATATTTCCTGGATCATCCTGACGGGTCCCTATGCCTATAAAATCAAAAAACCGGTTAATCTTGGTTTTGTCGATTTTTCCACCCTGGGAAAAAGATACTTTTATTGTCAGGAAGAGCTCCGGCTTAACCGAAGATTGTGTCCGGCTCTTTATCTCGGGCTGGTTTCCATCAGAGGAAGTGAAATCGCCCCGGAATTGAATGGAACAGGTCCGGCAATTGAATATGCCGTCAAAATGGTACAATTTGATCGCGCGTTTGAGTTAGACAAGGTACTCAAAAGGGGAGAATCCTTATCGCCATACCTTAAAATGCTTGCTACGGACCTGGCCAAGTTCCATCGATTGGCGGCCATTTCGTCAGAAGAGAGTTTCTTTGGCACTCCGGAAACGATAGCGATTCCGATGAAAGACAACTTTTCGAAAATCAGGGAATTTGCAAGGGATCAGAGAGAATTAGATCAAATTGACCGGTTGGAGACATGGACGTTGACGAGTTTGGAAAGGCATCGAGAATATTTTTACAGCCGGAAAAAAAGAGGTTTTATCAGAGAATGCCATGGCGATCTCCATCTTGCAAATATGGTGTTGATCAAAGATCGGGTCATGATATTTGACGCCCTTGAGTTCAATGAAACCCTCCGGTTTATCGATACAATAAGCGACCTGGCCTTTCTCTTGATGGACCTGAATGCTATGGGGCGCCCTCAGTACGCCAACCAGTTCTTAAATGATTACTTGAGCGAAACAGGGGACTATGAGGGCCTAGTCGGACTCCGCATTTACCAGGTCTACCGCGCTATGGTGCGAGCTAAAGTCGCGTCAATCAGGATGAATCAGACCGATATCCGGCAGGAAGAGTCCGATCCGCTCCGGGACTCCCACCGGAACTATATTGATCTGGCGGAGAAATATATCGTTCCAGAAAAAAGTGTGATCCTGATGACCTGCGGATTGTCCGGATCGGGCAAGAGTATTTTGGCAAAGCGGATTTCAGATGCCGAAGGGATGATCTGGATCCGGTCGGATGTGGAACGAAAAAGAATGGCAGGTCGGTCAGCCGGTCAGAATTCCGGGATGACTGTAAAGGGGGGGATATACACGGCAGAAATGACCCAGCGGACCTATGGCCGAATCAATGAGATTTCAGACCGCTTGTTAAAAGAAGGATTTTCCGTTATTCTGGATGGCACTTTTCTCCGGACAGATCAAAGAAGAGCGGTCATTGAAACCGCCCTAAAGAATGGTACACCCTGTATTATTCTGCATTGTTCACTCTCGGAGGAAGAACTGCGCCAGAGAATCATTCTCAGAAAAAAAGAAGGAACAGATCCTTCTGAAGCGGATCTTAAAGTATTAGCGTGGCAGAAAGGGACATTTGAATCATTTTCTCCGGAAGAAGCGAGGCGAGTTTTGGAAATTAATACCGCGATACCTTTAAATATCCCGGGTATCAAGTCCGGAATCAACCGGATGATTGAGGATTATTATCGAGAACAGGAGAGAAGATGAAAAAAGAATTCTGGGTCATGATCGTTTTGTTAGTGAGTTGCGCATTCCTGGAAATCCAGCAGGCATCTTCGGCTCCCGTTGAAAAAAAGGAGTCGGATATTCCGCTTGCAAAGGCCGCCGCAGTGGGTGACGAAAAGAAAGTGAAGGAACTGATTGAGCGTGGATCCGATGTCAATCAGAAAGACGAGGAAGGGATTACCCCGCTTCACCGGGCTGCCGGGGCAGGACATCCCGAAATCGTGAAAATTTTATTAAGTCATCATGCCGAGATCGAGGCGAAAAACAGAGAGGGGGACACACCGCTGCACTGGGCCGCGGGGGGTGGGCACCCTGAGGTGGTCTCTCTGCTTCTGGCGAATCATGCAGAGGTCAGTGTCCGGGACAATCATGGCAACACGCCGCTTCATCGTGCCGCGGGATGGGCAAAAAAAGAGGTCGTGGAGATTCTTCTCAAACACCATGCGGATTTGAATGCCCGGGACAATGACGGGACAACGCCTCTCCATTGGGCGGCAGGAGGCGGAAATCGGGAAGTCGTGAAAATGCTGATCGCGCTGGGAGCAGATGTCAATGCACGAGATCAGGATGGGGGGACCGCGCTTCATCGTGCCGCGGGGTGGAACGTCAAAGAGGTGGCCGAACTTCTCCTGAGTGCCAATGCCGACATTGAAGCGAGGGACCAGGATGGGACGACGCCCCTGCATTGGGCCGCGGCCGGGGGCCACGAAGGAATGGTCTCCCTGTTATTGGCCCATGGTGCGGATGTCGACAGCCGGGATCGGGATGGAGAAACGCCGCTTCATAAAGCGGCGGGATGGTCGGATCAAAAAATCGTTCAGCTTCTTTTGAAAAATAAGGCCGATCCTCATTCCAGAAATGTGCACGGCGCGACCCCGCTCGATAAGGCTATCGAAGGCGCTAACCCGGAAGTAGTTGATGTCCTTAAAAAATTGGGAAAATCCAGGTAAGAGTCAATGCGTTCCCTTTCCATTGACTCCATTTGATTCCAGGAGATTCAAATTTCACCGATTTGATTATTATTTTAAAAATAGTGTAAACTGAAACCATGCGACGGATGGGTTCAAATTCAAGATTTTTTCGCCTTTCGATTGGATGCATTCTCTCCCTGTATTTTTTCGTCTCCTATTCTTCTGTAATCTGTTCCTTTCATCATTTGTCCGAAGAGGGGGGCAAGAAGGGTCACCACCATGGTTCAGCAAAATCTGAACCTGATAAGAATTCGAAACATTCTTTTGATTTCTGCAAGTTTGCACAGTCCATCTCTCCGGTTATTCATTCGGCTGCTTCCAGAAGCCCGGTTTCCTTACGTCCGGTTGCCATTGCAATATTGGACTCTCCTTCCGTTATATCGAAAGGGTCAGTAGCCGGCATCTTTCCTCGAGGTCCTCCTCTCTATTTCAATCTTTAGATTTGCCAATTCCTCTATTTTAAATTAAAAACTTGTCAATCGAATAAGATTGTTCCCAGAAGGAGACTATCCGTGTATCGACTTTCATTAGCTTTGATTTTGTTCGTTTTATATACGTTCTCTCAACCACTTCCAACCTTGGCGCATGGAATTGTCGGTCAGCGATTTTTCCCGGCGACCCTTGTCGTCGACGATCCCTTCGTTGCGGATGAAATGGATTTATTGGGGTACGCCTATCTCCCAAGTCCTGAACCGGCCGATGCGACGCACACTTTAAGTCAGACCTTTAAAGTAGGTGTATCCAAACGGCTTACGAGAGACCTGGGCCTGGAATTGTCAGCCGCTTACCTCAAAGACAGTTTCGATGGTGCAGATAGCGTGGAGGGTTTCGATAACCTGGCGGTTGCGGTCAAATATATTCTTTTCAAAAGTCCTGCTCATGAGTTTATCACGGCCTCATCGCTCGATTTTGACCTGGGAGGTACCGGGACCAGGAGCGTCAGTGATCCATTTACGACCCTCACGCCCAATTTGTTCTTTGGCTATGGGTTTGGAGATCTTCCTGATTCGATGCAATATTTTCGGCCATTCGCAATAACAGGTCAGGGGGGCCTTGCGGTTCCCATTACGGATGGAAGTTCAAACGGGGGATCCGATTACAGTACATCGCTGAATTATGGCTTTACCGTCATGTATAATACGATGTACCTTCAGTCGTTTGTAAAGGACATCGGGCTTCCCAAACCATTTTCTCGCACGATTCCGCTTGTGGAGTTTAGCTTTACGACTCCAATCAATGGTCCAAACCAGTATCTGAGCCCGGCATCCTATGCATATCCCGGTTTTTTGTGGATTGGGAAAGTGTGGGAACTCGGAGTCGAAGCCATCGTCCCGATTAACAGCGCGACCGGAAGTCAAACGGGAGTCCAGTTTCTCGTCCATCTGTTCCTGGATGACCTGGCTCCGGATATTTTTACCCGATCACTTTCGGGTGAAATTTTGGGACCTACCCAGGCAAAATGATTTCTAGAAGCATTTTATATGGAGGAGTCCTATTAGGACTCCTCCTCTTGACCCGCGGTTCCGGTTCGGCTCATGTTTTTCCGGATCACTCCGATCCTCGTGTGGGGTCCGAGATTAATTCCGCACCTCCGATGGTCCGCATCTGGTTTGATGGACAGATCGAGCCGATTTTTTCGACGCTCCAGGTTTTGGATGCTTCTGGAAAAGAAGTGAGTCTGAAAAATTCGCGGGTCGATGAAAAGGATCCGTCCATTTTAGAGGTTTCGATTCCGTCGCTCTCTTCCGGAAAGTATTCGGCAATCTGGAAAGTACTGGCCAGGGATGGACACTTGACGGAAGGAAAGTTCAGCTTCACGGTTAAGTAGGATTAGATACAAGCGAGCAATGCGAGCGAGAGGGGAAAGCTTCATCCGGCTTGGCCGGTGAAGGGGGCGACGTGAGCCCCTATAATGGATGGGCATCTGACGGAAGGCAAATTCAGCTTTACGATCAAATAGGGAATAATCATGGCGCACGAAATGTTGCCAAGCATGGGTTCCAGCATTGATTTTCATTTGGTGTCAATGGCAACGGTCCGTGGACTCTGGCTTCTTCCATTTATCCTGATGACGGGTATCGTGGGATTCCGGCTATTTGTGTTTGACGCTATGACTGAAATGCCTGACGAAGCCCCTTGGAAAATATCAATCAGGAAAAAAATCAAGATATTTAGCCGCCGGTGGATCAACATCTCCCTGATTTCTTTCGTGTCGATGTGTCTGGTGGCTCTCATTCACGAAACGATGATGATTACAGGAAAGAATGTTCTGGATGTTTTCCCTTTCCTGCTCACGGTTTTGGAAAAAACGCACTGGGGAAGGGCCTGGGTCGATCGCGCGATTCTCGTGACGCTCCTGGCGATGTTCTGGGGTTCTTGTCTGAAAAAGGAAGAGTTCCCGTATCGCTGGTTCTTTGCCATTCTCGCCCTGATTTCGATTACCTTTAGTCTGATAGGACATCCCGCTGACCGGGGGGATTTTCATTGGTCAATCCCCCTGGATGCCCTTCACCTCTTTGCTGTCTCGCTTTGGATCGGAGGCCTGTTCCCTCTTTTTCGACTCTGCCTGCTGGTCAGAGAGAGTTATCATTCAGAGATGAATCGATTCTTGACCCGGGTGATTGAACGATTTTCGCTCATGGCGATGATTTCTATTGCGTTTATTTTCTCGACCGGGTTCTATTCCGTCTGGAACTCCTGGCAAGAAATTCCTTCATGGCGCCTGCTCACCGACTCGAACTATGGGAATATTCTTGCTACGAAGATCACTTTTGTCCTGGCGACCTTGTTTTGCGGCGGACTGAGCCGGTTTATTATATTACCTGGAATTCGAAAGATCGCTTCCGGAGACGGGTCCCACCTCGTCAAGCGGTTTTTTGCCTATTTATTGATTGAACTTATTTTTGCGTCAGGTGTCCTATTTCTCGCCTTCTTCCTGACCCAATCGACCCCTCCTGCAGTTCATTCTCATCAAGACGTTCTGGAAAATTCCCTTGACGTCAACCTCCGCTCTGGGTTTTAATTTTTCAGTGGGAAGTTAGCCTGGATTATCCTGACATCAGGATCGGTTGGGTGATAAGCCGACTCAAGCATTCATTTGGGCGGCTTTTTTTTTGCGGGAGGCTTTTTTGATCTTAACCTATTATCCGCTCCTTATTTTTATTGCGCCCCTGATCGCAGGGCTGGTCACCCTCTTTTTTGGGGGAGTGCTGGGCAAAAAGGTGCATCAGATTGGGGCGGCGGGGCAGGCTTTGTCCTTGGGCGTCTCGCTGCAACATTTTTACAAAGTGATTGCGCATGGTCCTGAAAGAATCAATCTTGACCTGTTTTCATTCGCGGCGAGCGGCATTTTCCACTTTGGATTCTATTTCGACCGGCTTTCTTCATTGTTGATGGTCCATATCACCCTGATCAGCACGCTCATTTATATTTTTTCAAATCGGTATATGCAGCAGGACCGAAATTATACCTGGTTTCTTTCGCTTCTGAGTCTGACCACGTTTGTCCTCCTCTGCATGATTTCGAGTTCAAACCTCCTGATGCTTTTTTTCTTCTGGCAGCTCTTGAGCTGGTTTCTCTGTCTCCTTTCGTATCACTACTCGCACCTTCCCACTGTTCGGGGCGCATTTAGAACCTTTGTGATGCAACGGATCGGAGACGTGGCGTTCTTAATGGGAATTCTTCTCGCATACGAACTTTACGGAACATTTGACTTTGTCCAGCTCTTCGACCGGGCCGCCCAGATTAAAACTTCATTTTCCATCTGGCCGGCGGGAGGAATTGAAATGAGTGGAGCCACGGCCGTCACCTTCCTGATCTTTATTGGCGCAATGAGTAAATCGGCCCAGTTTCCTCTTCATATGTGGCTTCCGGACTCCCTCTATGCTCCCACGCCGGTTCATGCTCTGCTTCACGCGGGCATTATCAATGCCGGGGGATTTCTCCTGAACCGCCTTGCTCCGCTGTACGGGCTCTCTTCCTCCACGCTTCATTTTGTTTTCGCAACCGGAGTTCTGACGGCGCTGCTGGGCGCAGGAATGATGCTGACCCAGAACGACATTAAAAAAACACTCGGTTATTCCACCATCGGTCAGATGGGCTATATGATTATGGAGTGCGGCCTCGGAGCCTTTTCTTTGGCGATTTTCCATCTCATTGCGCATGGACTGTTTAAAGGAACGACTTTCCTCAACTGTGGACATGTGATTCATGCGACCCGGCAGGAGCCGAGACATCCGCTTAAGGACAACTCGGCAGGAGCCATCGAATTTTCGTTTCTAACCTGGTTGACCGGATTCATTACGACCTTGATCCTTCCTCTGATTATTCTCCTCGCCGCCCACGGCGTTCTCAGTCTGCCACTGCGAAACGCACAAGGGGTGGTCATCTTTCTCTTTTTCAGCTGGGTCACCTCTTCTCAGGCAATCATGACCCTTTACCGATTGCAGGCGGTGGCGTCGCGAAAAGTAGCGGCGCTGATGCTTTTGACGCTTCTCCTGGTTGTTCTGACCTATCTCCTGGCAGCTCAGGCATTCACCTATTTTCTCTATCCGGACCTGGGAGCCGTTGTTTCTTACTTTCAGGCCGCTGCGCTTCCCGCTTGGCTTTTTGATGTCATTGTCGAAACAACCGCGCTGGCCGTTATCCTGAACTGGGTATTCATTTATGCACGAAGCCACGGACAATCGCTTCATATGCCGGCCTGGGTCCGCGGCCTTGAGGACCGTGCCTACCTCTTTTTTATGAATCGGCTTTATCTGGACGCATTGGCCTTCAAACTCCGGACGCTGCTCTCTCGCTTTTTCATTCGACTGGACAAGACCTGGTTGTTTCCAATCGTGACGATATTCATCGCGGCCGCCTGGTTATTCATGTTCTCCGGAAAGGACTGGCTGGATCAGATAACAGGACCTGAAGCGATTCTTTTTTTGGGAACTGCTCTCATGGTTCCGCTCTTTCCCTTCCAGGGGATTTACCTCACTGTTCTGTCCCGTCTTCCGGGTTATTTCTCTCTGGTTTTTGGCCTGCTTATGCCCCTGGCGGGCATGATGAGTCTGGCAAGACTTGTTCCGCAGATGCCGCAATCTTTTCTGGACGGGGTTGAGACTCTGGCTCTTTTTGGTGTCTTCTATGGATCGATTAAAGCGTTGGCTCAGAACAGACTGAATTTATTGCTGGCTCATGCCGGAACCGCCTTCTACGCCTTTCTTTGGTGGCACTGGGCGGTGACTGGATATCTGACACCGCAGGCAGTCGTTTATACCTGCGGGGTGACGCTGGTGATTGGCGGGCTTCTCCTCGCAGATCTGCGCCTCCGGACGCGTTACGGCAGCCTCGATCTCAATCAGTTAGGGGGCCTGATCAGACCGATGCCTCGTTTTGCGGTCTTGACGGTGTTGCTGGTGATGGCAGGGATGGGACTTCCTCCCTTCGGACTCTTCTCGGGTTATGTGGCGATGTTGCTTGAACCGTCCGTTAAATTGGGCTGGGGACTTGCGGCTGCTCTGATGACCTGGCTTGTTCCGGTGTGGTATTTATTCCGGTTGATACAGAGACTCCTGTTGGGTCCGCATCGTACGGATCTGGTTTATGAGGATTTTACGCCAGCTGAATTCGTACCTCTTCTGGCTATCGTGATGGTGTTGTTGGTCCTGGGCCTGCTGCCGTACGGATTTTTCGAGTCGGATTCACTGAAATACAGCTATCAGTCGGCCCTGGAGCTTCTGAAATGGGACAGATAGAAAAAGCGCCCTATAGCGAAACCCGGCGGATGCAGCTGCGAGGAATCACCCTACTCGCAAGCGAAATCATCTCTCAATACTGGCCGATGCGCACCTTTGTCCACCACAATCCCTTGCATAATCTGGAAGACCTTCATTTTGAGGAGGCGGTCAGGCGGGGAGAGGTCTTGTTGGGAGGCCGGGGTTATTTATCCAATTCGCTTTTTCGAAGTTATGTTCAAGCAGGCAGAATTCGCCTGGACGCGATCGAAAACGCGCTCAAGACGATTGTTAAGGAAAAAGCCGTGACGCTGGGCACGCGGGATATAAATCAAATAGAAGTGCTTCGTACCCATCTCCTCTGCGGAATCTCGGCCCCTGTCGACGAGATACTTGAGGCCCGGATTCAGCGCCGTCCGGATCGTCATGATATTCAGTCTCTGGCCGATCATCTCGCTTTGGGGCTCCACTTTCAGGAAGCAGAGAAAATAAGGGAGTCTCCTGGACGGGAAAAAAGAGGCCCACTTGGAATCAGGTCCACTCTTTCGGCCTGGTGCGATGATACCTTTGGAAGCCAGATCATGGATCTGATTAATCGCGAATCGGTGAAATGGTGTGAGGCCTATTTAGACGAGGGGCATGCGACCTGGCCCCTCCCTGGCCGGGAGAAGGGATTCTACGGAACCTGGCAATTTCTGGCGGAACAGGAATTCTCGCCTTGCGGAATTTTAGAAAGTGGGAAGAAAATAGCAGCCTTGCCCACTTCTCCGGAAGATGCCCTACTTGAACATCTTCTTGTGCTCGGTATCCCATTTGAACATTGGCAGGATTATCTGACGCTCCATTTAGCGGCTTTACCGGGCTGGGCAGGTTTTATCAAATGGCGGGCCGACCAGAGCGAATATGAATGGCAGCAAGTCTATCCCGTTGATCTGGTCCAGTATCTTGCGGTGCGTCTTTGGTATGAACGCGAACTGGTTCAGAAAATCAGTCCGGAAAAAAGGGGTGCCGAAGATCTTTACGCTAGAATGTTTTCCGATCATATGCAAAAGGAAAAATCCGGTCAGAATTCCCGCCTGAATGCCTCCTGGAGACTAATCGACCTTGCCCACAGGCTCGAAATGGGTACGGAATCTCTGTTAAACTCTCCGTCTGAACGCCTGGAAGTCCTTTTAGATTGGCTAGATGGTTTCCCGGAATCGGAGCATGGTTTCATCTGGCTCAGGGCATTCGAATCTGGGTACCAGGAAAAGCTCGTGACTCAACTCAGAACCAATCTCCAAAAAGAACGGGATGGAGGAGAGGCGGGTTCTGATGAAATGCGTAAAATCAGGCCCCAGGCACAAGCGATATTCTGTATTGATGTGCGATCAGAATCCCTAAGACGCCATTTGGAATTGGTCGGAGACTATGAGACCCTTGGATTTGCCGGTTTCTTTACTGTTTTTATCCGATTTAGAGCTCTGGGTAGCCACCATGATACTTTTCAGTTTCCGGTGATTATGAAGGCCAAGAACGCGGTACGGGAAGTTCCGCGTACCTTTCAGGGTCAGATGCTCACCCGGCACCAGTCGGGCGCCAGGTGGCTCCATGCAGGCCACGAACTCTTGCATGACCTGAAAGAGAATATGGTTACACCCTATGTGACGGTAGAATCTCTTGGTTGGTTTTACAGCCTGCCGATGATTGGTAAGACGCTCTTTGTAGACGGATATCGCAGGCTGACATCCCGACTTCGACGGATTTTTGTGCCTCCAGTGGCCACCAGCCTGACGGTGGAGAAATTGTCACGGGAAGAGGTCAATGAGATGCTCGCTTCTGAACAGCGTGCAACCATCCGGCGCGCACTGAACGAACGTTTCGGCGATCGTGAATTGAATCTTTCATTAGAGAGACTGGAAGGTCTTCGCCTTCGTGCGCTCGATGATCCGGGAGCGGGAGAGCACACTTCGAGAAATCCTTCCCATTCGTATGCGCTAACCCCTGACGAAGAATCGAATTTTGTCGAAACGCTTAGGAGTGAGTTCCGAATTAATCCGGGCTGGGCATTTGCCAGAATGGAGCGCATTACCCAGACCGGTTTTACGTTGAGCGAACAAGTTTTCACGGTCGAGACCGCTCTCAAGATGATGGGGCTGACCCGGAATTTTGCGCGTCTTGTCCTCCTCTGCGGCCACAACAGTATATCCGAAAATAATCCCTTTGAAGCTGCTCTGGATTGCGGCGCCTGCGGCGGAAATGGAGGGAAACCCAATGCCCGGGTACTCGCGGCCATGGCCAATAAACCTCAAGTCCGTGAGCATCTCGGAAAAAGCGGGATCATGATACCTCAGGATACCTTTTTTATCGCGGGTCAACATGATACCGTGACGGATGAAGTGGAATTGTTCGATCTGGAAGATCTTCCGCCCACTCATCTGAACGACCTCCTCCGTCTGATTCGGGACTTGAAGGAAGCCGGATTTCGCAATAGCCGCGAACGGTGTGCACGGTTTCCCGAGCTAAAATCTCCATTGTCTCTTGCCAGAGCGGGGAGGGAGGTCAGAAGACGAAGTGGTGACTGGAGCCAGGTTCGCCCCGAATGGGGGCTTTCGGGCAATGCGGCTTTTATTATCGGTCGTCGCATTCTCACCCGGGGCATTGATCTGGAGGGGAGGGTTTTTCTCCATTCTTATGATTGGCGCCAGGATTCGACCGGACGCCTGCTGGAGATTTTGATGACAGCGCCCCAGGTCGTGGGACAATGGATCAATATGGAGCACTACTTTTCGACAGTCGATAATGAGGTCTACGGGAGCGGAAGCAAGATTTATCATAATGTCGTCGGCAGAATCGGAATTATGTCAGGACCGCAGAGTGATCTGCGGACAGGACTGGCTACCCAGACAGTGATGAATGGAATGCGACCTTACCACGAACCGATGAGGTTGTTGACGCTTATTGAAGCGCCAAGGGAAAGGATTATCGGAATCATTCAGCGGCATCGTCTCTTAAAGAATTATTATGACAACGGTTGGGTCCAGTTGATGGCGCTTGAACCGGAGGAGAAAAATTTCTATCTCTATCTTCCGAAACAAGGTTGGAACCCCATGAAATTGGAAACGCCCATTCCATATCCCAAATTGAAAACCAAAAAGGAGCCTTTTATATGACAGGTCTTACGCTTTATCCCATGAAGGAAATCAGGATCATTTTTCAGGGAGAACATTTAAAATTTGTGACGGATATGCTGGACAAAGGTCAGGTCACAGGCTATACGATTATTCACAACGTCTCGGGCAAAGGTCATCATGGGTTTCATACCGCCCATCCGATGTTCAATGAGATGGACAGCCTGGTGATGTTAATGGCGGTCGTAGTGCAGGAAAAGGTCGAACCGATTCTGGCCGGACTCATCCCGCTGTTCGATCGCTACACCGGAGTCATGTTTGTCTCGGATGTGGCGGTGAGCCGGCGCGACTATTTTTCCGCTCCTTCCGGAGGAAAGTAATCCGATAAACTGGCCAAAGCCCGGTTGGATTGCCCAATTGGATCCGTTGGATCAGCGTGGAAAAACAGCGCTTGACCTCGGGACTTTCTCCATGTTAGTTTAAAAAGATACTTTGTTGTAGAGGTGAAAGGAGTTTTTATGGAAATTGAATATAAGAATTATCGGGTAGAATCCGGTCCGGAAGCCTTTCTACCTCCTGCTGCAGCCTGTGTCGGGATTACACTCCCTGACCCGGGAGAGGGCCATGTGCATGGGGTCATTGTCTCTGAAGATATTGCCCTGGAAGCCGCTGCAAAGGCCCTTTTACAAGCCAATGTCCCGACTATTTTCCCGGGACCTTTGATACTCTGGGAATGGAATGATCATGTTGCGGATAAAGCAAAGACGTTGAGACAGCTCTATGAAGAGCTCAAGGTCTATAAACCGACAGCGCTTTTGATTCCGATGCCTGACTACCGGCCCAAATATCCAAAAATCAATCCGGAAGTTGAAATTAATCCGAACCATCCTAATTTGACGATCTGGCATAACAAAATTGATGCCTGTATTTTTATAGGAGTTCATTGTCATCAGGCCAATCTTTCGCTGAAGATTATTCGAGGGGGAACAAATTGTTTCACCATCGCGCTCTGTGCTCAGGCAGGCCACGAAGATGCCATGGTCTCGGTGAGGGACAATGATGTCCAGCAGATCAACAAACTGAGAGCAATCTTGAAAAAAGTGGCAGAGTCTCCAGAATTTGCCGGAAAATTAGGAAAAAAGGCGTCATCGTAAAAGAGGGTTTAAGAAAGGAGTTTTGAACATGCCTACCGATTTGGAACAATATCGGGTATTACCCGGACCCGAAGGAATACTTCCTCCCGCAGCCGCCTATATGGGCGTTCTTTTACCGGAAGAGGGGCAAGGATTGCTGGAAGGGGACCTTGTGAATGAAGAGAAAGCGATGGAAGCGGGTGCGATAGCGATGCTTACCCGGAAAAATCCGACGCTTTTCCCCGGCCCGCTGATTGTCTGGGGATGGGATGCACATACGAACGAGAAAGCCAAAATTGTATTGGAAATTGCTCAGGAAATTCCCGGCGTCAGGATTATTCCGATGCCGGACTATCGTCCCATTTATCCTAAAATCGACCCGGAGGCGGTGATCAATCCCTGCCATCCTAATTTGACCATTTTGCACAATAAAATCGAGGCGTGTGTTCTGGTCGGTGTTCATTGTCATTATGCAAACGTGACGCTCAAAATGATCCGTGCAGGGACGAACTGCTATACGATCGCACTCTGTGCCGCGGCAGGTCATGAAGATGCCATGATGTCGGTACCGAATTGTGACAGGGAAAAACTGATTAAGTTCAGAAATGCTTTAAGAAGAGTCAAAAAGAACGGCGTTAAACCGAAGTATGAAGGAAAAGGCATTATTCCTTCATCTGCCTATCAAAGCGCAAGACTCACCGGTCAGGACTTTCATCCGGTTCCTGAGGCAGAGGCGCATGGTTTGGGCCACGATCTCGAAAAAGGTCTGGACGAAAACGAAGAGTAAAATTTAAAAAAAAGTGCTTTCCGGTTCTCCTCCTGCAGGTAACCTCTTTTCGGAATCTGCAGGGGCGGAGTCCGGTGAGCTCTTTGCCCCCGATTCAAATCCGCATTCACAGTTTAGGTTCCGTTCCTTTATTCCACAATCCGGTCTGGTAAAAAGGTTTTCTTTCTGCTAAGCTCTTCTTCCGTGTCAAGAGATCCTTCGCAACTCACTCATACGCTGTTTCTGTGGGTCATCTTTCTTTACGGAACTGGCGCAATTCTTCCTTTCCTTTTTCCTCGAAGACCTCATTTACAAAATATCATTGCCCATGGCGTGGCATGGGCCGGGTCAGTTGTTTCGCTGATACTGGCCGTTTTTGCACTGGGTCTCGACACACCGGCTATATTTTATTCTCCCTCTTCATTTCCTCTGGTGGAGATTCAATTCAGGCTCGATCCTCTGTCCGCATTCTTTATTCTTCTGATCTCGATGTCGGGAATGGCGGTCTCTCTTTATGCCTTTGAATATGTCCGCAACTTTGAAGGGCGATATCCTGTGGGTCTGCTCGGAGGGCTTTTTAACGCTTTTCTTCTTTCGATGACTCTGGTGGTCACCGCGGACAATGGTTTTCTTTTTCTTATTCTTTGGGAAATCATGTCGCTCGTCTCTTATTTTTTGGTGGTCACAGAGCATGAAAAGCCCGAGACGCGCCATGCCGGATTCTTTTATTTCATCATGACGCATTTCGGGACAATTTTTATTATGATTTGTTTCGTCATGTATTATCAGCAGAGCGGCACTTTTGACTTTGAGGCCTTTCGGGCTTCCGGAACGGGCATGCCACAGGCAATTCGGACTCTGATATTTCTAACCGCACTCGTTGGATTTGGAACCAAGGCCGGGATTGTCCCATTACATCTTTGGCTCCCTTATGCGCATCCTGCCGCCCCATCTCATATCTCTGCGCTGATGTCCGGCGTGATGATCAAGACTGCGATTTATGGACTCGTGAGGGTCTATTTTGACTTTCTCGGAAATGGTTTCCCCTGGTGGTGGGGATTTACTATCCTGGTTATCGGAGCGATTTCAGCTCTGCTGGGGGTCATGTATGCGCTGATGGAACATGATCTGAAAAGCCTGCTCGCCTATCACAGCGTCGAAAATATCGGAATCATCCTGATTGGCATAGGATGCAGTATGATTTTTCAATCCTACGGCCTAAAAAGCCTTGCTGCGCTGGGACTTTTGGCGGGCTTGTATCACACCATCAATCATGCCATGTTTAAAGGCCTGCTTTTTCTGGGAGCAGGATCCGTCCTGCACAGTACCCACAGCCGGAATATGGAGGAATATGGCGGCCTGATTCACAAAATGCCCTGGACAGCCCTCTTTTTCCTCATCGGGGCGCTCTCCATTTCAGCCCTCCCTCCGACGAACGGATTTGTCAGTGAATGGATGATTTTTCAGTCACTTTTCCTAAGTTTTGAAATTCCCGATCTCCTGATGAAAATCTTCTTGCCGATTGGCGGGGCGATGCTCGCCCTCACAGGGGTCCTGGCCATGGTCTGCTTTGCAAAGGCGTTTGGAATCAGTTTTCTGGCAAAGGCACGAAGCGCCCGTTCAAAGCAAGCCGTCGAAGTGCCTCTTCTGATGCGAATCGGTATGGGAATCATGGCTCTGTATTGCGTGGTTCTTGGACTCGCTCCTGCCTGGGTGGTTCCGTTACTGGATCGCGTAATTACCCCTTTCACTCAAACGCCCGTTGCAGGGAGTATGATTTCAAAAGGCGGATGGACACTGGAGCCGATGGGAGCGAAATATGCGAGTATTTCCACGCCCGCATTGACGCTGATCATGTTAGGCGTGATTCCGGCGACTCTTTTCCTCGCGGTGGCGCTCGGGGGACCTCTTCGAAAACGATTCTACCGAACCTGGGGATGCGGATTAAAACTTCATTCGGGGATGGAGTATACGGCAAGCGGGTTTGTCCAGCCGATTCGCCAGATTTTCAGCATGATTTATCGCCCGACGGTAAAACTTGAAACGGAAATGCTGGAACAATCCCGATATTTCGCAAAACGAAAAAGATTTGATCTGAGTTTTCAGCCGGTCTTCCAGCTGTATCTATATGATCCGGTTGTCCAGTTTTTTCTGAAGCTGGCAGACCGCTTTCGCATCATTCATGCCGGAAATCTTCATGTTTATCTGGCGTATATCTTGCTCACCCTTATCATTCTCCTTTTATGGGTGAGATAAAAGGAGCCTGTTATTGAATACAGTTCAAATGACATTCCTGACGCTTTTTCAGGCCATTTTGGTGTTGGCGATATCTCCATTTGTTTCCGGCCTCATACGTAAAATCAAAGCCCGACTTCAGTGTCGCCGGGGCCCGGCTCTGATTCAACCCTATTACAATCTGGTAAAACTTTTTCGCAAGGAGATTGTCTCCTCGCACGACAGTTCGTGGATCTTCATCGCGACTCCTTACATCCTTTTTTCTTCCACCCTGACTGCGAGTCTCCTGGTTCCGATTTTTCTTTCGCAGGTGCCTTTTAACTTTGCGGGTGACATCATTACGGTCGTCTATCTTCTGGCCCTGGGAACATTTTTCCTGATGCTGGCAGGTTTGGATTCGGGTTCCCCTTTTGGAGGGATGGGGAGCAGCCGGGAGGCGATTGTGGCGGCCTTGACAGAACCCGCAATGATACTCTCTATTTTCGCAGTCGGTCTGACAGCCGGATCGACCAATCTGAGCACCATTGTCCACAAAATGACCCTTTCAGGCGGAATCATGTCCGACCCTCCTCCGCATCTCTTGGCTCTGGCGGCATTATTTATTGTGACGCTTGCAGAAACCGGCCGTGTGCCAGTCGATAATCCGGCGACCCATCTGGAACTGACGATGATTCACGAAGGGATGATTCTGGAGTATTCAGGCCGCTATCTGGCGCTCATTGAATGGGCCTCGGCAATAAAATTGCTCCTTTTCTTAACCCTGATCAGCAATATTTTTGCGCCATGGGGAATTGCGACTGAAATCAATCTTTCTGGCGTGTTCGTTGGTATCGGTGTCTGGTTGGCCAAGGTCTCCTTTCTCGGGGTTTTGATCAGTGTCATTGAGTCGATGTTTGCCAAACTCAGGCTGTTTCGAATTACGGAGTTGTTAGGTGTGGCGTTCATTCTTTCGCTCCTTTCTCTTGTTTTTTATTATATTTTGAGGGCCTGATTCAGCGATGTTTCGTCCGGACACCGGTTCCCAGTTTGTGAATATTTTTTCGATGCTTCTCCTGGTTACCACCTTTGCAATCGTTTCCCAGCGAAGACTTTCGGCTTGTGTGGATCTCTTTGCCCTTCAATCCCTCTTTTTGGGTTTGATTGCGGCTTTGGTCGCCTATTTAACAGGCATACACCACATTTACGTTGCGGCTCTTCTGACCATCGTGATCAAGGCGTTGATCATTCCACTCATTTTGAAAAAAGTGATTGAACATCTCAATGTGAAGCGCGAGCTGGTTCTCAACATCAATATTCCTGTTTCGCTCTTAATCTGCGGCGCGCTGGTCATCCTCGCTTTTTCTCTGACCCAGCCGCTCATTTCCCTCGGATTCCTGCTGACAAAAGATTCTCTGGCGGTCGCTCTGGCCATAATCTTAATTGGATTTTTTACCATGATTTCAAGAAAAAAGGCGGTTTCCCAGGTGATTGGATTTCTGGTCATCGAGAACGGCATTTTCCTGGGAGCGATCGCTGCCGCTTACGGCATGCCGCTGATTGTGGAGCTTGGAATTCTTTTTGATGTTCTCGTGGCATCGATCATCACCGGAATTTTTACCAACCGGATACAGGACGCGTTTGATACCATCGATGTCAGCCAATTCAAAGGAAAGAAAGAGTAGAAAAATGACGGTATCCCAAATGATTTTGATCCTGCTGATATCGCCTCTTCTTGCAGGGATTTTGAGCCTCGGATTTCGCACTCCGAAAATACTCCATGGCATTAACTTTGTGACGATTGTCATCCTGGCTGCCTTTCAGTTTCTGCTGACACGGGAGCTCCTGAAGAACGGTTCATTTTTTGTTTTTCATCGCTTTTTTGCTGTGGATGCCTTGTCTTTATTTGTGCTCCTGATTGTCACGTCAGTTGGATTTACCTCTTCCATTTACGCATGGTCCTATCTCAACCGCCATCTTGTTCAGGGGAATATTTCGTCTAAAAGGTTAAGCCGGTATTTTTTTCTCTTTCATATGTTTATGCTCACGATGATATTGGCGATTCTTGCCAACAACCTCGGTATTCTTTGGGTTGCCATCGAAGGGACGACTTTGGCGACGACTTTTCTCATCAATTTCTTCAAGCTCAAATCTTCACTTGAAGCGGGTTGGAAATATCTGATTCTTTGTTCGGTCGGAATCGCCCTGGCTCTTTTTGGAACCGTTCTCATGTTTCTTTCTTCCGCCCGTGCGCTGGGCGAATCCAATGCGGCGCTTGAAATATCAGAGCTCATCCGGGTAGCCGGCCAGCTTGACTCCCATGCAATTAAACTGGCCTTTATTTTTATACTGATCGGCTATGGGTCTAAAATAGGGTGGGTGCCGATGCATACCTGGGTGCCGGAGGCTTACGCTGAGGCGCCGGCGCCTGTTTCCGCCATGCTGGCGGGGGTTTTGGAGACGGTTGCTTTTTACGCGGTGTTAAGAGTCAAGACGGTTGTTGATGCGGTTGTGCCATCCGGATTTGCCGGATATCTCCTGATTTTGTTCGGGTTTCTTTCGTTTGGTGTCGCGGCCCTATTTATCCTCGTTCAGCGGGATTATAAGAAACTCTTTGCCTATTCCAGTATCGAACACATGGGTATTTCGGCGATCGGATTCGGGATCGGCAGTTTTCTCGGAAGCTTTGGAGCCCTGTTTCATCTTTTCAATCATGCCATTTCCAAATCGCTGGCTTTCTTTGCAGCAGGTAATATTCACACGTTATTTGGAACCCGAGAGATGAATAAGGTAACGGGTCTGGCGAAAAGAGATCCCGTGACGGCGCTTGCTTTCCTGGCGGCAGGATTGTCACTGGTCGGGATGCCCCCCTTTGCGATGTTTGTCAGTGAATATTCGGTGGTCGCCGCTCTGGCCACACAGATTTATCATACCGACACCTTTCACTTTGGAAAATTCATGACCCTCATCGTTTCCAATGAAGTCCGCAGTCTTGCCCTTGTATCCTTGTTTCTCCTCGTGAGCCTGATCGTATTCGGGGGATTCATGTTCCGCGTCCTGGGCATGCTTTGGGGGAACCCTTCGATATCCCCTCCAGCGGATCGTTATTTCAAAGTCGCCAATATTCCCCTCCTGATGAGTATCGCTGTGATTCTCTTCATGGGAATCGTACTTCCGCCGTCGTTGAAGGAAGTCATGAATCTTGCTGTGACGATTTTAGTCGGAGGAAGACATGGCTGAATTCAGGGAAGCGCTTGAGGAATTTTCCAGGAGATTTAAAAACCTGATCCTTTCCCGTGAGATGGTGACTGGCATACCTGTCTATCATATCGGAAAGGAGTCGCTTCCCGAGATTGCGCTCTATTTGATTCACCACCCCAACCTGGCTGGGACCTTGTCCATGGAATGGGCGGCTGATCTGCGTCCCATGAAGGAGAGTTACCGCATTTATACCCTTTTTTCGTTGATGAAGAAAGGATTCTGGATGATACTCACTCTGGATATATCGGGAAAGGAGCGTCTCTACCCATCGATCACTCCCCGAATTCACGGGGCCAAATGGTATGAAAGGGAGATTCGGGATATGTTCGGTCTGATCGCGGATGGTCATCCAGATCTGAGGCGGTTGGTGCGGCATGAACATTGGCCCAAAGGGACGCATCCTTTAAAAAAGGATTTTACCTGGAACACGACGCTGGAGCAAAAGGACGGGACTTACCTTTATCGACATATTGAAGGTGAAGGGGTTTTTGAAGTGCCGGTCGGACCGATACACGCGGGAATTATCGAGCCCGGTCATTTTCGATTTTCGGTGGCCGGGGAGCCGATCATGCAGTTGGAAATCCGTCTCTTTTGGAAGCATCGGGGCATTGAAAAGCTCTTCGAAAATTTACACCTGTTGAACGGAGTCCCGCTGGCGGAAAAAGTCTCGGGGGATACGACCTACGGACACAGTCTCTGTTATTGCCAGGCCGTAGAGTCTCTCCTTGCGCTTGACGTTCCTCTTCGTGCGCAATACCTCAGATCACTCTTTCTGGAAATGGAACGGCTCCACAATCACCTCGGCGATATTGGCGCAATCTGCAACGATGCGGCCTATGCACTCGCACTGGCTCACTGCGGCCGGATGAAGGAGCAGGTCATGCAGCTGAATGATCGATTGGCAGGACACCGGTTCCTGCGGGGTGTGAACAGGATCGGCGGGGTCACTCTTGACCTTGAAGAAGCTCAACTCGAGGGAATCGTATCCGTGATGAGTGAAATCGAAAAAGATTTCAGGGAACTTTCAAATATCTTATTTGTCAATGCTTCTCTCACTGATCGGCTGGAGACGACCGGATTGCTGAAAGAGCGCACTGCAAGAGATCACGGGGCTGTCGGTGTTGTTGCCAGAGCCTCCAATATCGATCGCGATGTCCGTCGGGACCATCCCTTTGCCGCTTACGGCAAACTAAACATTAAAATACCGGTTTTTCAATACGGCGATGTCAGGGCAAGAGTGCGTGTGCGAATCGAAGAGACTTTTGAATCGTTGTCCATCATTCAGAGGATTTGCCAGGAGCTGCCCGGAGGATCTGTGACAGTCGATTCGAACAAAGAAGCAAGTCCCGGAGAATGGAGCTTGTCGGCGGTAGAAGGATGGAGGGGCGAAATCCTTTATTTTGTGATGGCCGGAGAAAATGGGATGATTCATCGATGTAAGGTGAGGGATCCATCCTTTGTCAATTGGCCCGCGCTTCAATATGCGGTGCTCGGAAATATTGTTCCCGACTTTCCGGTGATCAATAAAAGTTTTAACCTGTCCTATTCGGGCAACGATTTATAGGTTTTGAAGGAGACTTATGTTTCGAATTATAAAAAAGAGCTTAAGAAAGGGGATCGTTACCGGAACCTATCCGGAATCAGGAATGCCGGCTCCTGAAATTTCTGATCCCCTTAAAAAAAAGATGAAGCTATTCAAGCGTTCCCTGACGATCCGCGAGGTCGATACCGGATCGTGCAACGGGTGCGAAATGGAGATGAACGCGTTGATCAATTCAATTTACGATGCAGAGCGGTTTGGCATTCAGATTGCGGCGTCGCCCCGGCACGCCGACGCCCTGGTCGTGACCGGCCCCGTGACCGTGAACATGCAAAGCGCGTTAAAGAATGTTTACCGGATGACCCCTGATCCCAAAGTGGTCGTTGCACTGGGAGATTGCGCGATGAACTGCGGGATGTTTAAAGGATGTTATGCCGTGACCGGTCCGGTACATAAACATATTCCGGTTGACCTTTCGATTCCCGGCTGTCCGCCCAGGCCGAGTGAAATTCTCGAGAGTCTGCGAACACTCCTGGGCCAGAAATAACAGAGCTCTTGCAAGATGGGCCGCACATCTTTTTTAATGAGTAGACCTTGAGAAAATTGCCACAGACCTTGACCTGCAAGATGAATTCGTTCGAGAGCGGACAAGAATTCTGTTATACTGGGCAAAGCTTTTTAATTTTATTTCAGGTTCGGGTTTGAAAATCAAATGAATATGAAAAAAATATTTGGAACCGATGGAATCCGCGGAATCGCCAATGTGGAGCCGATGACCTGCGAAACCATTACAAAATTGGGTCGGGCGGCTGCCTACATTTTCAAGATTAAGAAAGGGCGGCACCGGATCGTCATCGGAAAGGATACCCGTTTGTCCGGATACATGCTGGAAAGTGCCTTGACAGCAGGAATCTGTTCTATGGGCGTAGATGTTCTCCTGGTGGGTCCGATGCCGACACCCGCGATTGCACTCATTACGCGAAGTCTGAGGGCGGATGCGGGAGTCGTCATCTCGGCCTCTCATAATCCCTTTGAAGATAACGGAATCAAGTTTTTCTCTCCAGAAGGTTTGAAACTGCCGGATGAAATGGAGCGGCAGATCGAAAATCTCCTCGAAAGTGGCGAGATCGACTCGATTCGTCCGACCGCGGCAGAAATCGGAAAGGCATTTCGAATCGATGATGCCCGGGGAAGATATATCGAGTTTGTCAAAAACTCGGTTCCGAAAGGGATGGATTTTCAAGGATTAAAGATCGTGATCGATTGTGCCCATGGCGCGGCTTACAAGGTGACCCCATCGGTTTTCAGGGAATTGGGTGCCGAAATCATCGTGATCGGCGACAATCCGGATGGCACGAATATCAATAAAGAGTGCGGTTCCCTCTATCCGGACAAAATTCAAAAATTGGTTAAGGAACATGGCGCCGATATCGGCATTGCGCATGACGGCGATGCCGACAGGGTTATTTTTTCGGATCATCGGGGCGAGATCGTCGACGGCGACCAGGTTATGGCTGCCTGTGCGCTGGAGTTAAAAAAGAACGGTTTATTGAAACAAAACACGGTTGTCGCAACAGTCATGAGCAATTTGGGGCTGGAAGTGGTTCTCAAGAAGTCGGGTATTCAATTGATCAGGACCCCGGTGGGCGATCGCTACGTTCTGGAGAAGATGATTAAAGGGGGATATAACTTCGGGGGAGAACAGTCGGGACATATTATATTTCTTGACTACAATACGACCGGTGACGGTTTAATCACAGCGCTTCAGGTGGTGTCACTGATGAAGAAAAGCGGAAAACCACTGGCGGAGTTGGCCTCGTGTATGACGCTCTATCCGCAGGTGCTGGTGAATGTAAAAGTTGCAGAGAGAAAGGAATTGAGCGAGATTCACGGGTTCTTGAATCATCTTTCGGTGGTAGAAGGGAAGCTGGGGGAAAGGGGCCGCGTCCTCGTCCGATACTCCGGAACCGAGCCGCTCATCCGGATCATGATAGAAGGAGAAGAAAAAAGAGCGATTGATTCGATGGCGAATGATCTTGCAGAAACGATCAGGAAAGGATTTTAGGTCGTGTCCGTGAGGGGAAACAGGCCGAATGTCGTGAGTTGGGTCACCAAACACGTGCTGCCGATCAGGACGATTTATCCGAAGAATCTCCTATATGGAGTTTTGCAATCTCATCTTTGAATTTCAGAATCCACTCTTCGAGTGGATCGGTCGATTCCACGATAATTTCATATTTTCCATTCTTCAGTTTACGGACTTTTCCGGGATGTTCCGGACCAAGCGGTATCTCAATCATTTCCCTTGAAATGCCGAGTTCATCCGTGACGGAAAAGATCTGAAATATTTCTTTCATTCCCACAATTTTTAACGCCATCTATTTTCTCCTCGATCGGTTTCGTATCTCATTTTGACCAATTTACCATACCTTTTTGTCCAGAGACCACCCTCTTTATTCTTGAAAATAGATCACTTTTAACCTAATCTGATTGAAATCACTTTTTTTATGTTTATGTGAAGTGCTACTCGCGAAGGAGTTGAATGAGATTTGGAATTTATTTCTGTCCACTATTAATCGGAGTTTTCTTGTCGGGATGTGTAACTGCGAAGAAACCGGCGCTTATTCAACCTGAACTCCCTTCTCCTGTTCCTAAAATTGCCCTGGTATTGGGTGGAGGGGCGGCAAGGGGATTCGCCCATGTGGGTGTCATTCGTGCCCTGGAACAGGAAAAGATCCCGATCGACATGATTGTGGGGACCAGTGTGGGGAGTCTGATCGGATCGATCTATGCAGATACCCGAAGCAGTTTTGAGCTCGAAGTCATTGCTTTCAAACTTGAAAAGGATGATCTTTTCGATTTTTCGGTTTTTTCCTCGACGACCGGACCGGTAAAAGGAGAGCGTCTGGAAAAATTTGTTCAAAATAAGGTGAAGAAGCAAAATATTGAGGATCTTTCAATTCCTTTTACCGCGGTCGCCACCAATCTCGCGACGGGAGAGAGGATCATGCTGGATCGCGGGTCCGTCGGACGGGCGGTCAGGGCGAGCAGTTCAATTCCGGGCGTATTCACTCCTGTCATTTATCAAAATATGACCCTTGTTGACGGGGGGGTCGTCGATAATGTGGCCGTTGATGTTGCCCGGGCAAAAGGAGCGGATATTGTTATCGCTGTCAATATCGGCAAAAACGTCATCAATAAAGATGTAACGAATATTCTCGATATTACGTTGCAGGCTGTCAACATTATGTCGTACGAGATTTCAAAATTCAAGGTTTTAGGCGCGGATATTCTGATTGAACCGGGTGTCGGAGAGGTCGGAATGATGGACTTTAGCCGCAAAGAATTTTGTATGAGAGCCGGAATCGACGCAACAGAGAAAATGATTCCGGAATTGAGAAAAAAGATCGAAGAGTGGGTTGTTCAACAGAAAACAGATCCAAAAAACAGAATTCTCATAAAGAATCCTTAGGATCGGATTGATCCGGAACAGGGTGGAGTGGAATGAATCGACTCGAGTGGCTATTTGAGAATTTATTATGGAAAAGCCGGTATATCGTCTTGACAGCGGTTGTTTCGAGCCTGGTTTCCTCTTTTATTTTATTTTTCTTTGCGACAGGCGAAGTCTTTGGAATGTTGGGAAAAGTCGTTTCAAAATATGTCTTTGCCCGAAGTGAGCAGGTCGTGACGCACATGCCGGATGAATTTCACAATGACCTCGTGAGCACGGTTATCGGGGCGGTGGATGATTATCTACTCGCGACGGTATTACTCATTTTTGCCCTGGGCTTATATGAGTTGTTTATCAGCAAGATCGATCACGCCGAGAAAGATGCGCAGTATGGTTCCAGAATCCTTTTGATCAAGAACCTGGATGATTTAAAAGATCGCCTGGCAAAAGTAATATTGATGATATTGATCGTGACTTTTTTTAAGAATGTGATTCATGCCACTTTTGAGCAGCCCCTTCATATTCTCTATTTGGGAGGAGGCATCCTGTTTGTTGCCTTGGCCCTTTATTTTACACATCGTTCTAACGTTTCGGAGAGACCGTAGTACGAATTTGAATTAATCTTTTTGTTTTTATTCATAAGGGGTTTCTTTCCGTTTACGGCAGATTTTTGGGTTTCCCGGATGAGAAAGAATCCAGTTCAACCGGCCATTCGGCGGGGTTTGAAAAACTTGACCGTTACCCCTATTTCAGATATATTTTCTCCAGAAAAGAATTCTCCTTCAATCCAGAAATGAGGTGGCGATTGCCAGTGACTGAGCAGAAACCGAAAATTATTCGCACCCGGGTGAACCATCCATTTTCAATCCGGCTATGGGAAGATCGAACGACTGCAAATGTATGGCATGTCGAATTTGATCCTCTTGTTTTAAGCAAGCTGGATGATGATTTTCAACGAACAACCATAGCGACGACTGTGGATGCAGGAAACCGTATTTTTGAATTTAAGGCGTTAGTTCCGGGAATCCATAATCTTCTATTTACAAAAAGGATGGGGGTCGTCGTAACAGAAGAACGCCGCCTCTTCCAGGTGACAGCCGACTAGACCGTCAATATTGGATTCCAGAAAATGGGCATGCCGCAGGTCATTCCCTATCGACGATCAATGATATGATAATTAATGAAATCTTTTACAGTATTCAGGGTGAATCTACTTATTCAGGCCTCCCCTGTGTCTTTGTCCGAACGACCGGATGTCATTTAAGATGCAGTTGGTGCGATACCGAATATGCCTTCGAAGAAGGAAAATCCATGTCGGTTGAAGAGATCATCGATCAGGTTGAAAAATATGGATGCCGGCTTGTGGAGGTGACGGGAGGAGAGCCGCTGCTTCAAAAAGAGTCGTTTGTCCTGATGAAAACCCTATTGGATCGAGATTTCAAAGTCCTCCTTGAAACCAGCGGTGCAGTCGATATCGGACCCGTCGATCCGAGAGTCCGAATTGTGATGGATGTGAAATGTCCCGGAAGCCACATGGCCGACAGGATGATCTGGAAAAACTTCTCCCGGCTTAAAAAGGAGGATGAATTAAAATTTGTCGTCGCAAATCTGGACGATTATGAATGGGCAAAGGAAGTTTTGATCAAGTGGAAGCCGGATCAGGAAGTTATTTTTTCTCCTGTTTTTGGCCAGCAAAATCCTCGGCAACTGGCTGAATGGATTCTGGCGGATCGATTGCCGGTCCGTCTTCAGCTCCAGCTTCACAAAGAGATATGGTCCCCCGAAATGCGCGGCGTCTAATATTGTTTTAGTCAATCAACGAAAGGTCAGAATGGAAATTAAAGTCATTAAGGGGAAAATTTTTCAATCCGAAGACCCGATCGTTATCCTCCCGGTCTTTTCCGAAAAAGGTTTGGAAGGAAATGTAAAATCCGTTGATAAGCTGTTGCATGGCGCGATCTCGGAAATTTTTCGCTCTGGCGAGTTTAAAGGAAAACCAAATGAGCTCTATCTCCTTCAGACCCGGAGAGGTCTTAAATCACATCGGCTTCTGATGGTCGGTCTGGGCGCCCGGAAAAAGGCGACGCTGAATACACTCAGGGAGGCCTTTGGCAAAGGTGCTGTCTTTATGCGGAGCCGGGGTTTCAAGAAATTTTCATCTCCGATTTCATCTGATCTATTAATCAAGGAAAAAATGCGGGACTGGGTCCAGGCAATGGTTGAAGGTGTCATTCTGGGATCTTATCAGTTTAATCAGTATAAAACAGACTCCTCGGAGGATAAGTCCGAAGTTGAGGAATGGACCCTCCTGGTAGAAGATGAGAAGAAATTGTCTGAAGTCAAGAAAGGGGTCCAGGTCGGCAAGATTCTTTCGGAAGGGGTGATGCTTGCCAGAGATCTGGGGAATCAACCTTCGAATGTGGTGACGCCCGGAAGACTTGCGGAAGAAGCGATCAAAATAGGCCGGGAACTTCCGGTGAAAATCACCATCCTGGAACGGGAAGATATGGAAGATCTTAAAATGGGCTCTTTCCTGGGAGTTTCCAAAGGAAGTGAGGAACCTCCCAAGTTTATTATCCTGGAATATTCGCCCATGGCTAAGGCGCGTCCGACCGTTCTGGTTGGAAAATCAATTACATTTGATTCCGGCGGAATTTCGCTCAAACCCGCCGAAAAGATGGAGCAGATGAAAGGGGATATGTCAGGCGGGGCTGCGGTCCTCTCCTCGATTAAAGTGGCCGCCCAATTGAAGTTGCCGATGAATCTCGTCGGAATTCTCCCCGCGACTGAAAACCTTCCGAGCGGCACAGCGACCAAGCCGGGCGATATATTAACCTCCCTTTCCGGACAGACTATCGAAGTCATAAATACCGATGCCGAAGGACGACTCATTCTGGCGGATGCCCTGACCTATGCCCGCCGTTTTAAACCGGAAGCGCTTATCGATATGGCGACCTTAACCGGCGCGGTGGTCATCGCACTGGGAGGAGAAGCCATTGGAATGTTGGGAACGTCGGATGATCTAAAAGAGAGATTTAAGAAAGCAGGTGAGAAAACGGGAGAAAGAGTCTGGGAGCTTCCTCTTTGGGAAAAATATTACGAACTGATCAAAAGCGATGTGGCCGATATGAAAAATACGGGGGGACGCGGGGCAGGAACCATTACCGCGGCCGCGTTCTTAAGCAAATTTGTCGAAGAGGGAACCCCGTGGATTCATCTCGATATCGCCGGGACAGCCTGGACGGAATCAGATCATCCCTATATACCGAAAGGAAATTGCGGCATCGGGGTACGATTGTTAATCCAGTTCTTGATGGATTCCGCCGCGAGAAGGTGAAAGCTAATATGGAAATCAGAGATCTCATCGGTCAATTTCTTTTTGTCGGTTTTGAAGGGAAAAAGCCATCAAAAGAGCTGATCGAGATGATCAAGAAATATAAAATCGGCGGCGTCATCTTATTTAAGAGAAATATCGAATCCCTTCCGCAGTTGGTTAAGCTGACATCAGACCTTCAAAAATTATCCGCTCCCCGGTCACTCTTTATCGGCATTGATCAGGAGGGGGGGAGAGTCTCGAGGCTTTCCAGGGAATTTACCCTGTTCCCGGCGATGGAATTCTTGGGGAAACTGGACGATATCTCTTTAACCTATCGTGTCGGTGAGGTCACCGCCAAAGAACTCAAGGGAGTCGGAATTAATGTCAATTTTGCTCCCGTACTCGACATCCACAGCCAGAAAAAGAATCCCATTATCGGAGACCGTGCGTTCGGTGAAACGCCCGCTTTAGTGAGCAAGCATGGATTGGCCCTGATTATGGGGCATGAAGATAACGGCGTCATGCCCTGCGGAAAACATTTTCCGGGCCATGGCGATACGACAACGGATTCCCACAAAACCCTTCCCCGGATTGATCACTCGCTGGAACGGCTCCTCGATTTTGAAATGAAACCGTTTCAACATGCGGTCGCGAACCGTCTGGAAGCTGTGATGACGGCCCACGTCCTTTATACGCAGCTTGATCCGGATCATCCCGCTTCTCTTTCGAAAAACATTATTTCAAATATTTTGCGCAATGGAATGAGATTTGACGGTCTGGTTATCAGCGACGACCTGGAAATGATGGCGATCCGGGACCATTATTCGGTCAAAGAGGCAGCGGTCAGAGCGATATCAGCCGGCTCAGATACTTTGTTGGTCTGTAAAGAAGCAGCACTTCAGATCGAGGCCTATGAGGGAATATTGAACGCTTTTGAAAAAAATATACTTACCCAGGAACGACTCACCGAATCGTTAGACCGGATCTTCCGTCTGAAAGAAAAGTATGCTGGTCTGATCCCCCCTGTTCCGAAATTGAAGCAGGCCCTGGCCATCGTCGGGAGCGAATCTCACCGTGCCGTACTCTCAAAGGTTTTGGAATTTTCAAAGCGGAAAAGCCCCTCGCCCGTTAAGTCCTCCCGTCACACTGTCAACAGCTAAACTGCTCCCAGGGCCTTTGCGGTTTTCGCAACATCTGCAGGTTTTACCCACAGAATCGCCCCGTATCTTCCTCCACCTGCGCAAAGAGCATCGATTGCCGTGATGTTGATTTTAGCGTCACCCAATCGGGTGACAATATCCGCAATGGCGCCCACGCGATCGTCACCCTGAAAGAAGAATCCCGATTTTCTGGCACCCACTGCCAGGCCTGCCTTTTTCGCCGCTATTTTAAATGCATTCGTATCTTCGGGAATGAAGTCCAGCTGGGCCCGACGGCCTTCCGGGAATCCGCTGAAGGCGAGTAAATTGACCCCTTCACTTTTAAGCGCTCCGAGAATTCTGGCCGCTTCACCCGGTTTATTGGGGACTTCCATCTTAAAGTAATCGACTTTTCTGATTGTATCGGCCATCTGAGCACTCCCTTCAAATGTTCATCGCGAATTCGCACGCGACGAGTTGATTGTTTTGCCAATGGATTGACCCATTAGACCTATCACACTGAATTTTGAAAAGTCAATCAGATTGCGAATGCCCGACCCGTCAATTCAATCCGTGTTGATGAAAAACGCTAAAGGGTAGATTGAGTGTCTCAAAAAGGTATGTTAAACTGTCGAAATGCAAAAACGCCCTCTCCTCTACCTTATTGACGGCAATTCGTACATCTATAGGGCCTTTTTTGCTGTTCCTCCTTTAAAATCGAGCTCTGGTTTTCCGACCAACGCCATATTTGGATTTGTCAACATGCTCCGGAGTGTCTTGAAGGAGAAGAAACCGGACTATCTGGCCGTTGTGTTTGATCCCAAAGGCCCAACACACCGGACCGCTGCCTACTCCGAATACAAGTCGCACCGTCCTCCCATGCCCGACGGTCTCATTCCTCAAATTCCTTATATTCACAAGATCGTAAGGGCCTTTAATATTCCTCTTCTGATGGAAGAGGGGTTTGAAGCGGATGATTTAATCGGTACCTGCGCCAGGAAAGCGGCAGACCATCACTTCGACGCGGTCATCATCTCTGGTGATAAAGATATGATGCAACTGGTTTCTCCCCATATTTCAATCTACGACCCGATGAAAGATAAAATGATTGACGAAGACGGGGTTGTCGGCCGTTTTGGGGTCGGTCCGGACAAAGTCATAGATGTCATGGGTTTGATGGGAGACGCAAGCGATAATATTCCGGGTGTTCCGGGAATTGGGGAGAAGACAGCCGTTAAGCTGATCAAGGAGTACGGCTCGATTGAGCAACTGTTGAATTTATTGGCTCAGATGAAGCCATCAAAATTGAAAGAGAATCTGATTCAGCATGCCGAAACGGCGAGGCTGAGCCGAAAACTGGCGACTATTGACCTTCAGGCCCCTCTTCCGGTTGAAATCGAAGATTTGAAGGTCGTTCCTCCGAATCTTGAAAATCTCAAAATTCTATTTGTGGAATTAGAGTTTTTCTCTCTGATCAAGGCCTTCGAAGAGGTCCCGGCCCGTGATTTCGCATATACAATGATCCGGTCTTCCGATGAGGCGGAACAGTTCCTGAACGAGGCAAAAGAGGCCGGGCAAATAATCCTGTTTCCCGTATCGAATCGATCTGAAGGAGAAGATGAAGTTCTTCAGGGTCTTGCTCTGGGAATTGGAGGGCAGGAAATCGTTCTGCCTGTCTTTCTAAATCGCCCCTTTTTTCATTCGGAAAAAATGAGACATCTCCTGGAAGATCCCGCTATTCGGAAAACAGGACATGACCTCAAGTATTGTTTCCTGTTGCTTCAGAAAGAAGGCGTGAAACTTGACGGGATTTATTTTGACACCATGCTTGCGTCCTATCTTATTCACCCCAATCAACATCGTCATGCTCTCGATGAGATTGCCATGGAGCATCTCCAGGTGAACTGGAACGGTCCTCATGACAGGAAAAGGGCGATGGATCTGGCTCTGGCGGCACCTTCTGCATGCGAAGCGGTCTCGCTGTTAGGAAAGTTAAAAGACGTCCTCGCCTCTCAACTTGAAAAGTTTGAATTAAACCGGCTTTTTTTTGAACTGGAAATGCCGCTGGTGACTGTCCTTGCGGAAATGGAATGGACTGGTATAAAACTCGACATTTCGCTTCTGGAGACTCTTTCCAAGGAGTTGGAAATCCAGATCGAAAGACTCATTGAAAATATCTACCGCCTTTCCGGAGAGCGCTTTAACATCAATTCTCCAAAACAGCTGGCTGAAATCCTTTTTGAACGGCTTAATCTTAAACCGGGGAAAAAAACCAAGACCGGTTACTCGACGGATGAAAAGGTTCTGACCCAACTCGCCCTTCAAAATGAACTTCCTGGAGAAATTCTCAATTACAGACAGCTCACGAAGCTGAAATCGACTTATGTCGACGTTCTGCCCAAGCTCGTCAAGCCTTCGACCGGACGTCTCCATACGACCTTTGATCAGGTGACCGCAGCAACGGGAAGGCTCTCCAGCAACAATCCCAATCTTCAAAACATTCCCATCCGGGGGGAATGGGGATTGAGGGTCAGGGATGCATTTATTGCGGACCCCGGCTGGATGATGGTTTCAGCCGACTACAATCAGATCGAACTGAGAATTCTGGCCCATTTGTCCCAGGACCGCCAGTTAAGCCAATCGTTTAAAGAGGGAGAGGATATTCACCGGAGAACCGCCTCCCAGATTTTTCAGGTGGCTCCGGATGCGGTGACCCGTGAAATGCGAAGGGCCGCAAAGACGATTAATTTCGGAATCCTGTACGGAATGGGTGCGTTTAGTCTTGCCTCGGATCTCGGCATCACCGTTGCGGAAGCCAAGAAATATATTGAAAATTATTTTAAGGCGTATCACGGGGTCAGGAACTATATTGATCAGACGATTGCGGTGGTAAAAGAAAAAGGGTATGTGACCACATTGCTAAACAGAAGGAGGTCGATTCCGGAACTTAACAGCCCTGTCGCATCTGTCCGTTCGTTCGGTGAAAGACTTGCAATTAATACGCCTATTCAGGGGAGCGCAGCAGATCTCATCAAACTTGCGATGGTATCCATAGGAAAGAAGATCAGGGGGTCGCAAGGTAAAATAAAGATGGTTTTACAAATCCATGATGAGTTATTATTTGAGGCCGCAGAAAACGACCTCGATGAAATAAAGGGGTTTATCCGAAAAGAGATGGAAGAAATTATCAAACTGTCTGTTCCGATTACGGTGGATATCGGAGTCGGCCATAACTGGAGGGAAGCTCATTAAGAAACGACCTGCAAAAGAATTGACGCCTGAACAGAAAAGGATTATTCAGGATAAATATCGCACCCACAGTGATAAAGAATTATCCCGCCTTCTTCGATTGGATAAAGTATCTATCCGTGCCGTTCTCGAAGACCTTGGCCTGACTAGAGACGCGCTTTCGGCGCAAAAACCGGTTTCCATTCAGTTTCATCTTGTCGCGATTCTATTTGTCATTTTTTCGATTCTTATCGGCTACGGCCATACCATCCACTACGCATTTCATTTCGATGATTTGAAATCTTTTGTCGATACGCCGGGCAATCATATCAAGGAATTGACCTGGAGCAACATTTCTCCGATTCTCCATGCAAACCGGCCGGTGGCCAACTTGACTTTTGCGCTCAATTTCTATTTTGACCGCCTTGAAACACGCGGATACCATATTTTGAATATCCTGATCCATATCGGATCCACGCTGGTCATTTATTTCTTGTTCCTCCAGACGCTTTCCCTTCCGGGTTGGGGAAAAGGAGGCCCGCTTGGAGTGGAATCAGATGAAGTCGGAACTCTCCAGCCTGAAAAAATCGCGTTAATCGGCGCCCTGCTCTGGGGAGTTCACCCCGTGCAGACCCAGGCGGTGACGTATGTTGTCCAGCGCATGGCGAGCCTGGCCGCCCTCTTCTACCTGGCGGCTCTCCTTTTCTATGTTTACGGAAGGCTCACATTCGGGACGAAGGCATTATTCTGGTATGGGCTTTCTGCTCTTTCGGCGATATTGGCTTTTGGAACGAAGGAGAACAGTTTGACCCTGCCGGTCGTAATCTTTCTCTACGATCTTTTTTTTATCAGTCGGTTCAATATTCATTTTTCGCGAAAGCAGGTTTATGTTTTCATCGGTATCCTGGCCGGAGCAATTATTGGATCCGGGTATATCATTCAAACCTATATCGGCACGAATTCCTTTGTTGGAATGCTTTTGGCGAATTACGGAACGGAAGAGATGGATTCTTTTTTAAGAGTCATGAGCGAATGGAGGGTGGTTGTTTTCTATCTTTCTCTTCTGATTCTTCCCCTTCCGTCGCGTATGAATCTCGATCCGGATTTTCCATTTTCAAATGGCCTATTTAATCCGGCCACCACTTTTTTTTCATTCTGTCTGTTATTGGCCCTCTTCGCATTTTCTATTTTAAAATCCAGAAAATACCCTTTGATTTCCTATGCGATACTCTGGTTTTTCATCAACCTGGCGATGGAGTCAACTTTTATCAAACTCGATCTGGTTTTTGAACACCGGCTCTATCTTCCTTCCGTGATGTTATTTCTCCTGGTTCCGCTGGCAGGGTATCGTCTTGCAAACCGTTTCAGGATTCAAAAGGAAGTGGTGATCTTCTCGATTGCCGTTCTCCTGGCAGCGGTCCTGCTCTTTATGACCCATGAACGAAACAAAGTCTGGAAGACATCGGTCTCTCTCTGGTCGGATGTGGAGTCCAAATCGCCCAATAAATCCAGGGTCAAGAATAATCTTGGAAAAGCCTATCTTGAAGAAGAGCGATGGGATCAGGCGCGGGACAAATTTATCGAATCAATCAAGCTGGACCCCAAAAATCAGGAGGCCTTGAATAACCTGGGGAATGCATACCAGCGCGAAGCGAAATACGACCTGGCGATTAAGTACTATGAAGAGGTATTGAGGCTGAATAATAACAATCCCTTAGCCCATAACGACCTTGGAGTGGCCTACCAGAACACCGGAAAAAGCGATCTGGCGATTCGGGAGTTCTTGGAGGCCGTTCGACTCGATCCTTATTACACGGATGCCCGAAATAATCTCGGAAATATCTATCTGATTACCAATCAGCTCGACCTGGCCATCGTCCAGTATCAAAAAACAATTGATTTGAATCCGAAACATATGATGGCGCATACCAATTTGGGAATTCTTTACCAGAAACAGGGCAAGATGAAGGAGTCTCTTGAGGAATTCAAAATCGGATTGAGTTTAAATCCGCATTCATCAATCGCCCAGTTTAATTACGCCTATATGATGGATATGATGGGTCAAAAGAACGAGGCTATCGCCCATTATGAAGAGGCGATCAAATGGGCCGCGCCCCAAGATGCCGGCCAGATCGAGGTCGTGAAGAGAAGACTAAAGGAAATAAAGGGCTAATTCCCATTCTATACCTTCCCAATCGATACATCCTGCTCCTGGTGGGAGCAATCGCTCTCCTGTTTTTGACCCGATGTGCCCTGCCACAATTACCGGAACAGAAGCGATCCGAACCCGCTCTCCCCCCTCTCCGGTTGACCGAAGAAGTCACCCGATCCAAGAAACTGGGAAGAGAATTTCTCACTGAAGCGAGAAAACAGTTTAAGTTTGTCAAGGATCCTGATGTGGTGGACGCAGTCAACCGGATTGGCAACTCGATCCTTTTGGCCAATGGCGAAGAGCCCCAGGCCTATCATTTCCTGGTTGTTAAGGAGAATATTCCCAACGCGTTTGCGGTGCCGGGAGGTTATATCTTTGTGTTTGACGGGCTTCTGTCGAGGATGAACAGCGTCGATGAACTGGCAGGCGTCTTGTCTCATGAAATCGGACATGTCAAAAAGGATCATTTCTTCAAAGAAGACAAGAAAGCCACTTTTGCAAGCCTGGCCGGCATTGTTGCGGCTCTTTTGACCCGGGAACCCGGAGCCGCGGTGGCAGGCGCACTGTCCGCGGAATCGCTGGGGCTCTCTTTCAGCCGCGAACATGAACGCGAGGCGGATTCAATCGGTCTGAGGTTTCTAAATCAGGCCGGGTATAATCCCGAAGGACTTTATCACTTTTTCAAGACGCTTCAAACCTATGAGAAATACAATCCTTCTTTAGTTCCGGCTTATTTTTCGACCCATCCGGCGGTTGAAGAACGGGAGGTGACGATGCAAATGTTCATCCGTTCACTTCCTCCGCCTCCGGGAGATGCGGCTCCGGTTTCTCTTGATTGGGAACGGATCCGGGCACTGGTTGAAATTGAAAATGATCCCAATAAACCGATTTCGGATTTCCTTCTGGATCCTTTCAAAAAAGGGGTCCCGGAGGTTAAAAAACATTATCTAGCAGGTCTCTTCTACCAGAAGAATAATCAATTCCATGAATCCATCGCCGAATTGAAACAGGCCGTCAAAATGGATCCCGGATCATCGCTCAATCACTCCAGCCTGGCATCGGCTCTGTTTAAAGGTGATCGACTGGATGAGGCCAAAAAGGAAGCCGAAACGAGTCTGCTGCTGGATCCCGGGAATGGCGAAGGCGAGATGGTGTTGGGATTCGTCTGGGAAGGGAAAGGAAATCCTCCGGCTTCGATAGAGCATTTCGAGAAAGCCAAAATCTTGCGCGGAAAAGATCCGATGATTCATTTTAAATTGGGGAGTTTATATACGGCTTCAGGAGATCGAAAAGAAGCCTCCTGGAATCTTGCGCGGTACTACCGATTGGAAATCCAGCCCGAAAAGGCGCTCAATGAACTTGAAAAGGCGAGAGAATTATTCGCAGGAGACCGGGTTTACCGTTCCAGGGTGGAAGAGGAGATTCTGGATATTCTCAGAGAAGGGATTTAACCGTTCCTAGATTGTCCCTGCCTGCGGGGACGAGGATCCGTTTCCCCCGCCCGGGCGATATCCTTCCAGATCAAGCGTGACCCACTTAAAGCCCTCTTTTTTTAGCTGACTGACAATCTCTGTTCGCAAATGACTATTCAAAAAAAGGTGCATTTCTTCTTTGGGCACCTCTATCCGGGCGATCTCGTCATGATGCCGCACCCGGACATTCTGAAATCCGGCGATGTGAAGCTGCGATTCCGCATTTTCAACCTGGAGAAGCTTTTGGTGGGTGATTTCGTGTCCCATAGGAATTCGGGAAGAGAGGCAGGCGGACGCCGGCTTGTTCCAGATTGAGAGGCCGAGCCGGCAGCTCAGCTGTCGGATCTCGCTTTTTGTCAATCCGTTCCGAAGAAGCGGTGCGGATATCGTCATGTCATCGGCGGCACGCATTCCCGGCCGGAATTCATTCAAGTCGTCATGATTCGCCCCATAGGCGATCGTTTTAAATCCGTTTTCAACAGCCACTTTTCTGAGGTGTCCGAACAGGGTTGATTTGCAAAGATAACACCTGTTTTCACGATTGGAAGTGTAGCCGGGTATTTCGAGCTCATCATATTCGATCGTGAAATAGGGGGCCCCGATCTCGCGAACCGTTGTTTCCGCTGAAGCTCTCTCCGTCCGGGGAAACGAGGGCGAAATGGCCGTGCATCCCGCGGCCTTATTGCCGAGAAGATCGAAAGCGATCTTTAAGAGAAGTCCGCTATCAACGCCTCCTGAAAAAGCGACCAGCAGGGATTCGTATTGGGCCAGTTCACTTTTAATTCGATTCAGCTTATATTCGAGCATATCAACGTCCTGTTCCCAAACCACCATCCGTAGCAGACTGAATTTTGGCTTCAGACTGCTTTCCGACTGCAACCAGGATAAAATGATCCGGATCGAGATATTGCCTGGCCACTCTCTGTATGTCTTCGAGCGTCACTTTCTGAATCCACACGGTATATTTGTCGAAATAATCCAGACCCAGGCCATAAAACTCCTGGGAGATCAGGATGCCGGCGAGTTTAGAATAAGTATCCATTTTCAATGGATAACTTCCGATTAAATAATCTTTGGCTTCCTGCAGTTCATCGGGCGAAACCCGTTCATTCTGAATCTTTCTGATTTCGCTTAAGACTTCAGAAATCGCATCATTCGCAGAACCATTTTTCGTCTGAAACATGACCCTGAAACTTCCTGTTTCAAAATAGGGATAAAAATGGCTGTCCAGCCCATAGACCAGACCTTTATTTTCACGGATATTGGCAAGCATTCTGGACGAAAAACCGCCTCCCCCTAAAATGTAATTCATCACCTGCAAGGGATAGTAATCCGGATTATTTCGGCTGATACCGAGATGGCCCAGAATGACAGAAGTCTGGGCAAGCTCTTTATCAATTAAAATGATCTCCTTTTTCATTGATTTTTCCGGGAGGGGATGTTTGGGCGTGAAAAGTGCTTTCGGCAACCAGGAACCAAAATGTTTTTCAATCACTTTTTTCGCTTCAGCCGGAGTCAAATCTCCGACCAGAACAAGGATTGAATTCTTCGGATTATAGAAACTCTTGTAAAACGATTTCAGATCTTCCGAAGCGATACTTTTAACGGAAATGTCATCCCCTGCCAGCGGCTGGTGGTAGGGGTGTTCCCCGAAGACCGCCTTGTCGAAGGCAAGGGAGGCGACTGTTTCGGGATCGTCTTTCTGGTCCTGAAGACGGCTCAGAAGCTCATTTTTTTCTCTTGAAAGTTCACGATCCGGAAACTGCGGATGAATAAGAATGTCGGAGAAAAGTTCCATCCCTTGTCCCAGATCTTTTTTTAGAAGTTTCGTTGAAAATGAAATGTAGTCCACGCCTGGAGAGACGCCAAAGTCGGTTCCCATTTTATCAAACGCGTCGGCAATCTCTTTGGACGTCCGGCTTTCCGTTCCGTCCTCAAGGAGGTTGGCCGTGAGATAAGCAAGGCCGGACTTGTTTGCGGGATCGAGAATGGAGCCGGCACGAACCAGAAGATCAACCTGTAACATCGGCAAAGTATGATCCTCAAGGAGCAAGATCGTCATTCCGTTCCCCAACTCGATTTTTTGTGCGCCAATTGCCCCATAGACTGGCGGTCCCGAACCGATCAAACCAATCACAAAAAGGGCAAGAATGTGAAATTTCAAGGGCATGGCATTCCTCGTCAATTATTCGGATTTGTCATGTGCGACCGGAACCAGAGTGCCGACGGTCTTTGAATCGGGCGAAAAATATTTACGAGCGACTCTCTGAATATCAGCAGGGCTCACTTTTTTGAGAGAATCGAGATAGGTATCGAAATAGTGAGCGCCCGCTCCCACACTTGTGGCAATGCCGAGCTGCATCGCGATAAAAAAATTGGAATCCCGGTTTAAAATAAATTGTGTTTCAATCTGATTTCTGATTTTCTGAAGTTCCCCTTCCGAGATCTCTTTTGTTTTAAGCTGATCCAGTTCGGATAAGATGGCTGCCTCGACTTCCTCGGTTTTCTTACCCTGCTGGGGCTTGGCATAAAACGTAAAGAGAGAAGGGTCAGCGGAAAGATCGCTGTAATCCGTTCCAATTTCGAGCGCAAGCTTTTTTTCATAGACCAGCTGCCGATAAAGACGGGAACTTTTTCCGGAAGAGAGCAATGTCGACAAGAGGATCAGGGGAAAATGATCCGGGTCCCGGTAGTTGGGTGTCTTGTAACCAAAGAAAAGAACGGGCATTTGGGCTTCCTTTTTGACCGTAAATCGCCTTTCCCCTTTTTGATCCGGTTCGGTGATCTCCACCGGAGACACCGGTTCTCCGACCGGAACCGGTTCAAAATACTTCTTGATTTCAGGAAGAAGCGCCCTGCCATTAAAGTCTCCGACAATGATCAGCGTTGCGTTATTGGGCACGTAATACTTTTTGTAATGATTAAAAATATCCTGACGGGTCAAATGATCCAGATCCGTCATCCATCCGATGACGGGTGAATGGTAGGGGTGGGCGACGTAGGCCTGGGCATAGAGCTGCTCTGAAAGGAAATCGGCCGGGTTGTCATCTGTCCTCATCCGCCGCTCCTCTTTGACGACATCCCGTTCAAGCTGAAATTCCTTGGGATCGATCAGGAGGTGCGCCATCCGGTCCGATTCAAGTTCCAGCGCAAGAGCGATCCGGCCGCTTGAAATATTTTCAAAATAAGCGGTATAGTCCTGAGCGGTAAAGGCATTGTCATTTCCGCCGTTTTTCTGAACATTTCGCGAAAAGGCGCCTTTCCCGAATCGGGGCGTTCCTTTGAACATCATATGTTCCATCAGATGGGAGAGACCTGTTTTTCCGGTTAACTCGTTTCTGGAGCCGACCCGGTACCAGACCTGGATGGTCGCCACGGGTGCTTTATGCTCCTCAACCAGAATAATCTTGAGCCCGTTTTTTAAGATAACTTCTTCGATCGGGAGATTGAGACTTTCTTTTCCCTGACAGATAGCCACGGTGAAAAGGGAAAACACGAACATGAAGGAAAGGCAGATTCGTTTCATGAAGGGGTTTCGATCTGGGAAACCAGGACGTCGTTTTTCCCGGATCGAATGAGTTGGCCGCAGGCGGCGAGGACGTCATTTCCCCTGCTTTTTCGGATAAAAGTGGTGAGATGGGAATCCACGAGGATTTTCTGAAAGGCGAGAATGCGGGACTCATCCGGCCGGATAAAGGGTGATCCGGAAAATTCATTAAACGGGATAAGATTGACCTTGGATGGGATCCCTTTTAGAAGCTTTGGAATCCTTCTGGCATCTTCCAGTGAATCGTTTACTCCTTTCAGCAGGACATATTCGAAAAAGATTCTTCTTCGGGGTGCCAGGGGATATTTTCTGCAGGCGTCGAGGAGCATTTCAATAGGGTAAGTCCGGTTGATCGGCATGATCCGGTCCCGGATCGCATTGGAGGTCGCGTTTAACGAAACGGCCAGATTGACTTTTTGAGCGTGTTCTCCGAGCTTCTGAATTCCCGGAACAAGTCCCGCCGTTGAGACTGTGATTCGGCGGGGGGAAAAGGTGCAGGCATTGGAATCCGTGAGCCGGTCAATGGCTTCAGAAACCTCCTGAAAATTTGCAAGCGGTTCTCCCATGCCCATCATCACAATATTGCTTATCTCATATTCACTGGACACACGCAGATATTGATCGATTATTTCGTGGGCTTTCAGATTTCTCTTAAGTCCGCCCTTCGCCGTCAGGCAGAACTGGCAATCGATGCCGCATCCGACCTGGGTTGAAATGCAAAGCGTTCGTCTCTCTTTTTCGGGGATTAAAACGGTCTCGATCTCTTCACCATCCTCAAGTTTGAACTGGAATTTTACGGTTCCATCCCGCGAGTCCATTTTTCGGAGGATCTCGAGTTGACTAATATAACTGTTTTCTTCAAGAAATTGGCGCTCTCTCTTTGAAAAATCAGTGAGCTGACCAGGGTGATCGATCTTCTTGTTGTAAATCCAGTGAATAAGCTGTTTTGACCGGTAGGCGGGGAAACCCAGTTCAATAAACCATTCTTTTAATTGGGCAAATGAAGGAGCTTTTAAGTCTTTTTTGAGGCCGATCATCTGTTCAAGATAGCATACAATCCCTTTGGATTCAATTCTGTGTTATAATCCATTTGATGAACCAACCCCCCTTGTATACCTCCCGTGCACTCTCTTTGGTCATGGTTCTTATTCTCTTCTCCGGATGTCAAGTATTAAAGCCGGCATCCGTTCCCCTTCCACTTCCCAGACCTGACGACTCGCCGGCGTTACAAAACGAAATTGAGACCAAGGAGTTTTTGCAATGCGGCATGTCGGAGGAATGTTTTTACAAAGGTCGAGAAGCGGAAATGGCGGGAAAGAGAGACGATGCGAAAGGTTATCTCAAGATCATTCTTAATCGAAACGAGGGAGATATCTGGTCGCGTCGGGCAAGTTACCTGACCGCCAGATGGGAGATTGAAGGAAAGATCCTAACCGACGAGAAGAGACTGCATGATCTTCAGAAGAACTATCCGGAAATACAGGATTATGTCGAGAAGTTGATGGCCGATGCGGCCTTTGCTCGGGGAGATTTCGAGAAAGCCGATAAGATTGGCAACCACATCCTGCTTGTTTATCCGGATACGGTTCTTCGGCCGGCCATCCTGGCACAAAAAGGGGAGGCTCTCCGTCAATTGAAGGAATGGGATCAGGCAACAGAAATGTTTACGCTTTTTTTGAGAGAAAATCCGCGCGATGAAAAATCGGCAGAGATATTATTGAAACTATTTGAACTTAATTCTGAAAGAGAGGATTGGAGCGGGGCCGGGAATTTCTTTCGCGACCTGGAAACGAAATATCCGGATACCCCCTGGAGTCTGGATGCGGAAAAGAAAGTTTCGAAATTGTCCCTGGCGCGTCCTGACCGGAATCATTTCGATTTGTCCAATCACGAACTTTTTCATCAGGGGAAAGTGCTCTATGAAATCGGCAAATTTGAAAAGGCGCTTGATATCTGGAAAAAATTGGAACGCAAGTCTGACCGGAACGAGTTATATCTTCCGGAACTGGAATTAAAGATGGGGTTAGCCTTCCTACCATTAAAAAAATATCCGGATGCCTCCGATCATTTTAAACGTGTCATCCGGAAACATGGACACTCCGAATTTGCCCCGGAAGCCCTTCTCGGTCTCGCACGCATTGCCATCCGGGAAGAGAATGAGAACGATCTGCTGAGCCTCCTAAGAGAAGGAGAAAAACTTTTCCCCCGGCAGGAGGGCTTATATAAGCTGATTTATCTCATCGGGAGCTATTACGAGGAACATCGACAGATCTCCGGGGCCCACAGCTATTATCAGATGATCATCAGGGATCTCCCTCAGAACTCCGTCGTGCCCGACGCATTGTGGCGAGATGGATGGATTTCATACAAGGAGGGGGATAATGTTTCCGCGGAAAAGACATTTTCAAAATTAATCGAGCAGTATCCCGCAAGCCCGCTGCATGCACAGGGACTCTACTGGAAAGGACGAGCCATTGAAAGGGGAGGAAATCCGGAAGAGGCCCAGGCTGAATTTAAAGGACTTTGCCAGGATTTCAGCCATTCGTACTATTGTCATTTGGCCCGAAAAAGAGTCGCTCCGGAAGCCGAAGCATTGACTTCCCTTCCAGAACCGCAACCATTGGCCTCCGAGGTGGCCGGGTCCTTTCAAAAAGATGATCATTATCAGAGAGCCAGAGAGCTGATGATCCTGAATCTCAATCAGGACGCTTCGAAAGAATTTAATTTCCTGGCCGACCGCTATCATGACAAGCCTTCTCTTCTGCAGTTGGACAAAGAGTTGATCCAGGCCGGTGATTTCTTTCATGCGCTCAAAATTCTCAGAGGACAGTTTCCTGACGTTCTGGATCGGGGCAGGAGTTTCGATTTCCCGTTGTTATGGGAGCTTGCCTATCCGAAGGAGGTCGTGGAACAGATTCAAAAGATTGCAATAGGGATCAAGATTGAACCTGAATTTGTGGCCGGAATTATGAGGGAGGAATCGGTTTTCGATGTCAGGGCCACATCCAGAAGCGGCGCAATGGGATTGATGCAACTCATGCCATTTACGGGGGAATGGGTCGCACAACAGCTGGGAGTGGCCTCCTTTGTGAGAGAAAAACTCTATGACCAGGAATTGAATACCCGGTTTGGCGCTTTTTATCTTGATCATCTAAGTCAGAAATTTCAAGGCAACCTGATCTACACCGCGGCAAGCTATAACGCGGGACCGGAGGCTGTGACCAAATGGATTGTCAATGGCAATTATACTGATTTAGAGGAATTTGTTGAAAATATTCCCTATCAGGAAACACGCTATTATGTCAAAAGAGTCATTAAAAGTTATGAAGAATTCAAAGAAGTCCGTTCCAGGATAAACGAGAGCCCGAAATGGCCGCTTCTTGACAAGTTTATGTTAAACCGTTAGAGTGTTAAACAAGGAGTTCTCAATCAATGGGACGCTTGGCTCCATGGGAAAACTAGGTCTCTCCTCTAAAATTGTCTTAATTCTCGCAAACGATCTTAATCTTTCCCTTTCCCTAAAAAATGAGCTTCAAAAAGACGCCGGTATCGTCGATATCGCCCCCAACCTTCATCAGGCAGTCATCCATACGATTCTGAAAGAGCCTGATCTCATTTTTATCGAAGTTGCACCCGACAATTATTCAGGACTTCAGCTTCTGGAGCTGTTAAAGAAACTGAAAGGGGTTAAGAAGAATCCGCGAATTTTCATGTTTGCTGATAAATCGCTGGAAGGACGATTTCGGCAAAAATCAAGAGAAATTCTTTTCTTCGATTCCCGGGGGACTTCTTCGATATCGCAGCAGGTGAGAACGGTATTGGAAGGGTCTTCATCTTTCGAGAGTGAAATTTCGGCTCCCTGGATCCACCAATATCAGGAGAGAGGGGATGCCTATCCCGCTTCTCAGAAGGAACAGGAAATTCTGGAGAAACTGGGACAGTTGGGTATTCTCAAGAGAAAATGACCCAGGATCTGCAAAAATCGGTGAAAAAAAAATTAAAGGTTGCCCTGATCGGGGGAAATGAAGAGGGTTTGTTGACCCTCGCCTCGCTGACTCAGGACGTGTCCACGGAAGTGGTGATGCTGGTCGATCAGGATCAAAAAGCATTAGCTTTCCGCCTCCATGAATACGGGTTTACGTTTGAAAAGATTTTTACTTTCTCCCTCACTTCCGATATTCAGGCGCTTCGTGCAATCAGCGACCTTGATCTGATTGTGGATGCATCAGGGGATGCCCGGATGCATCAAGCGCTCTATCGATTAAATCACCCCTCTGCGAAAGTCATGACGAGTCAGGCGGCAAGAGTTCTTTGGGAGATTAAATCTCATCCGTTGCATGAAGGATCTCCAGACAGTTTCAATCTGGAAGGAAACGAACAGCATTTTTCAAAGCGGCAAACCGTATTGCTGGGCAAGGGTGCCACCGTTCTTCATTCGCTGGTCAGTCAATTGCCGCAAGAGGAAGTTCTTCGATTTATCCTTGAAGGTCTCCAGATTTCCCTCGAGGCCGATTGGTCGGCAGTCTATCTGGAGCAAGAAGAAAGAAGAAGACTGGTTTCCGTTTATTCCCGGTTCCAGGTTTCTTCTGACACCGAGCATTTCGATACCTGCCCGCCCCAGGGTCTCTCCGAGCTGATGGCGGCCGGAATGAAGGTGAAACGAACCGGAATTTTTCTGACGCCGCCGTTCCAGGAGTTCTGGACAGGACGGGTGATGGAAGTTTTGAAATTCCATCAGTATATTGCCGTTCCGATTTATGATAAAGACCGGTTTGTGGGATTCGTGGAACTGGGTAAATTTGAAGACAAATTTCCATGGGTGAAACGAGATGCCGAATTTGTGGAACAGACCCTCTCACAAAATGATTTCAAACCTTTTTTGACCGCTCTCGGCGACCGCGAGAATTCACTGGAACCGCTTCTGAGGTCATTAAAAAGCATTGTGGAACAGCCCAAATCCCTTCAGGAAAATCTGGAAGCAGCCACTTCGGAAATTCACCAGTTTGTACATTCCTCTGCACTCCTTCTGTTTGTCAAGGATCCCGAAAGCGGAGATCTTGTTCTTCAGTCCCAGGTGAGCACGCCCTTTAAGATGAACGGGATGTATCGAATGAAACCGGAAGAGGGGATTGGAGGTATGGCCCTTCAGAAAGGGAGTTCGATCTATTTCAAAGAGGAAGAATGTATTTCGGGAAGAAATATTCCGATGGGGATATTCTATTTTCCTCTTATTGTTCAGAATCAGTCCGTAGGTCTTCTTATTCTGGAATTTAAAGAACTTCTGAGAGATCCGCTGAGTTGGAAAGAAGAGTTTAATCAGGTGACAGAACTCTTGGCGGTTTCAATTTCCAGCGAAGTGGAAAGAAGGTATATGGCGCAAAAAGTCATTAAATTAACGGTGGTCAATGAAGAAGGCCTTGAATTGGTTTCGACCACGGATCGTGACAAGGTGCTCATGATGGCTTCGGCCTCGGTGGCGATGATTGTGGAGGCTGAGGCCGTGATCTTGAGAGTCAAAGAAAAAGAGAGTTCGCGCCTTTTGGTCGGATATACCTATGGTCTTCATAATGAGCCGATGGACAAATTCCTGATTCAGTTAGACGGAGGCATTGCCGCCCGCGTTTCCGAATCGAAACAGGTTTTTTCAAGCGCTTCTTTTCAAAACGGCGAATTTTTCAAAGAGAAGCTTCCCCCGAAATTTCCCTACCATTCCGTACTCTCGATGCCGCTATTTGATCAAGGCGAATTGATCGGAACCATTTCTGTTTATAATAAAATCATCTATAATTCATTCACGACAGGATCATTTAACGAAACCGACAGGGAATTGCTTGAAAAATATGGGAGCTATATCGGAAAAGCTCTGGTCAAAGCAAAGGAATATCAGATCCGGGAAAAACTGATCACCATCGATGAACTCACTGGTTTAAAGAATGAACGCTATCTCCATCTGAGACTCCCGGAAGAGTTAAAAAGAGCGGAGCGTTATAAAAGAAAACTTTCCCTTCTGTTCCTCGATCTGGACAAAAACAAAAAAGAATTTGCCAATCTTCCGCAGGTCATTTATGATACGATCGCTCAGAATATGGGTAAACTGATCCATGAAAGTTTTCGTCATGTCGATATTGTGGCCCGAATTAAGGGCACCCGATTTGCCGTTCTTCTTCCTGATACCGGACGCAAAATCGGGGACACCCTGAGCAGATTGAACGACGCCATTTCCGCATTGCGAATATTCAACCAAAATAATCAGCGTATTTCACTCAATTTGTTAACGGGTTACGCGACCTACCCGGAAGAAGCGCTGACCGGAGAAGAATTGGCCAAAAAAGCATCAGGATTGTTACCGTTTGGGGCGAATTGATCGATGGAAAAACTGGAAATACTGGAAGTTCAGATCCGGAAAATGATGGAGATGATCAAACTATTAAGAAATGAAAAGGGGCTTCTTGAGACGGAAGTTAAAGCGATGTCCGAGAAAATCTTGAAGCTCGAAGAAGAAAACAGATTTTGGGAAAATGAAAAAAGTGAGATCCGAGTACGCATTGAAAATATTCTGGGAGAAATGGAAGGTTTACCTCATTAAAACCCGAACTTCCCTTATCCCTTCCCTGCAGGAGAGGATAAATCGATGACTCATGCCCATCGTGATAAATCCGCGAAACTTGTGGAAGTTGAGATTTACGGAAAAAAATACAAGCTAAAAGGGGAAAACGAAGAAGGCTATATCCGTGAAGTGGCTTCGTTTGTCGACAAAAAAATGAAAGAAGTCGGCAAACGGGCCAAAACCGCACAAATGTCCGAGTTGGCGATCCTGACGGCGGTGAACATTACCCATGAATATCTCCAGTCCCGGAGGGAATACAAACAGCGCGAGATGTTCCTGGACAGAAAAACCAAAGATTTGATAGAGAGTATCGAGGAAGAATTCGAAGACATGAAATTTTAACAGACCGGTTTCCTTTCTCCTGTGGCCTAACGACCTGCAAATAGAGTTTCAAATGATGGCACTCCTCGGCAGGGACAACTAATAATTTTTTTGCAGTCTTTGTATTTGCTCCTACCTTGTTTTTGGTCAGAATTGCTTGGCTATCACTCTTGGGCAAACTTTTGCTTGAATTTTTTATTTGCGAGTGCTAGTCTTCGTCTTATAAGAACCCCTGCGTTGTGGGTGAGAAAGCAGGAAGTTTTGTCCCAACGTTTAAAACAATTTGGGAGTAGGGTTTGAAAATGGTGTGCATGTCCGGATTTCCGGAAAGCCTAAAGTTTTCAACGATATTCCCACCTGGGAAACCGGGTACAAATTTTCTGTTTCAACCGCAAAGGTGGGGGTTTTTTACCCTTTAGATGAAAATTTAAACAGGTTGGCTGAAAGGATACTCAGGAAGATTTGGTAAATTTTGAAAGAGTGAATCTGAAAATAGTGTTGAAAATAAGAAGAAATTATTTTGAAGAATCAGCAAAACCTATCTTAAACGGAAAGCTAAGACCGTGTGGGGCTTTGGATTGTTCCTGACCCGCTGAAAGGTTTTCTGATATAGATTCTTTTCTTTTCACTCTTCCTTTCCTTTTCCAAACTTCCTAGAATACGTCCAAATCAGGAATGCCGTTCCTCGATACCTCTGCCAATTAAGAATCTTATATCTGATGTTATTGTCAAGACAAGTTTTGTGGGAGGTTAGGATATGATCATGGATCCTGAAATAGGTTTAATTCTGTTGGGCTCCCTCTTGGCGGGGACGGGTCTCGGATGGTTGATCAAGAGCCGACAGATCCGCTCTCTCTTTGCGGATAAAGAGAGTTTTTTTCAACAGAAGCTTGAAGAGGCCCAGAAAGAGTCCGAAAATAAGAAAACAGAAATTTTTTTAGAGGCGAAATCCCAGTTTCTTCGCCATCGTGAAGACCTGGAAAAGGAGATCCAGGAACGACGGCAAGATCTGACTCAATTGGAACGGAAATTGGGACAAAAAGAAGAAAGCCTTGAAAGAAGGAGTTTCCAAATTTCCAAAAAAGAAGAAGAGAGTCAGCGTAAGGAACGGGAATTAATCCAAAAAGAGCGGGAGAGTGAAGAAAAGAAGAAACAGCTTGAAAATGGATTCCAGGAAATCCGGTTTAAATTGGAAAATCTGTCCGGAATCACTGCGGAGGAGGCACGGCGTCAGCTGGTCTCAAACCTGGAAGACGAAGCTAAATTTGAAGCGGGCAAATCGATTTTGAGGATTGAAGAAGAGACCCGGGAAACCGCTGAGAAGAAAGCCAAGGAGATTATTACCACCGCGATACAGCGATATGCCAATGAGTATGTGGCAGAGACCACCTGTTCCGTACTGACACTTCCCGGGGATGACATGAAGGGAAGAATCATTGGAAGAGAAGGGAGAAATATCCGGGCGCTTGAAGCGGCCACCGGAATTGATTTGATTATCGACGATACCCCCGGTGCGGTTATTATATCCGGATTCGATCCGGTGCGAAGAGAAATTGCAAAACTTTCACTGGAACGCCTGATGTCAGATGGAAGAATTCATCCATCCAGAATTGAAGAAGTTGTTGAAAAGGTCAAAAAGGATCTCGACAAAACGATGAAAGAAGATGCCGAAAAGGTTCTTTTTGAGCTGGGTGTTGCGGATGTTCATCCGGAAATTGTCAAGATACTTGGCCGCCTGAAATACCGGACCAGCTACGGCCAGAATAACCTGATGCACGCGAAAGAAGCTGCCATTATATGCAGTATGATGGCCGAGGAATTAAGGCTCGATGTGAAACTGGCAAAACGCGGAGCGCTCTTGCATGATATCGGGAAAGCCGTCAGCCACGAAGAAGAGGGGCCGCATGCGATGATCGGAGCGGATATTGCGAAGAAATACAATGAGTCGCCGCAGATCGTCAACGCGATCGCCGCTCACCATGGTGATGTCGAATGTATTTGTCCCGAATCGGCGCTTGTCGCCGCAGCAGAATCCATTTCGGCTGCCCGGCCCGGAGCCCGGCGAGAAAATCTGGAATCGTATATCAAACGCCTCGAAAAACTTGAAAAGATTGCGACCTCTTATAAAGGGGTGGAAAAGGCCTATGCCATTCAGGCCGGAAGAGAAATCCGGATCATCGTGAAGGAGGAAGATGTCACCGATAATGAGTCGGCTCAAATCTCCCGCGATATTGCAAAAAAAATTCAGACGGAGTTGACTTATCCCGGGCAAATAAAGATAACTGTAATCCGGGAATCGCGCTTTGTTGAATACGCCAAATAATGTTTGATGGTTAGCGCCTATCTCCTCTCTCCGGCGGCTGATCCCTATTCGTTCGGCATGGAAAAAATGTGAGAATCCTCTTTATCGGAGATATCGTCGGGGAACCGGGCCGCAAGATCCTTGAGCGGACGCTTCCCCGAATAATCCAGCAGTATAAAATTGACTGCGTCGTCGCGAACGGTGAAAACTCGGCGGCCGGATTCGGCATTACTCCCAAGATTGCCGAACAATTTTTTAAAACCGGGATCCACGCGATTACCGGAGGCAATCATATCTGGGACAAGAAAGAGATTCTTCCCTTTATTTCCGAAGAACCCCGACTTTTGCGGCCGGCCAATTATCCTCCGGAGGTTCCCGGAAAAGGGAGTGTCGTGCTGACCGTAGAGACTCCGAATTCTGACGTTGAGAAGTTAGCAATTCTCCATCTGGCAGGAAGGATCTTTATGGCACCTTCGGATTGCCCATTCAGGTCCGCTGATCTTGAAATTGAGAAGCTGAGAAATGAAACCACAACGATTCTGGTCGACTTTCACGGAGAGGCCACATCCGAAAAACGAGCGATGGGATGGTATCTCGACGGCCGGGTCAGCGCCGTCGTCGGTACGCATACCCATGTCCAGACGGCTGATGAAGAAGTCTTGCCGGGAGGAACGGCGTATATCACCGATGTCGGCATGACCGGGCCGACCCGATCCGTCATCGGTATTGAAAAAGAGATCGCCATTAAAAAGTTTCTAACTCAAATGCCTCACCGTTTTGAAACGGCAGAGGGTCCCGCCGTTCTTTCCGGTGTCATCATCGAAACGCTCCCGGGAGGGAGATCCCGTTCTATCCAGAGAATACAAATAACGGAACAGTTCTGAAATGGAAGATCTTTTTTCTTTTTCTGAAAAGACGGTTTATACCATATCCGGACTAAACGCCCTGATCAAAAATGAGCTGGAAGAGGCCTTTTCGAATCTCTGGCTCGAGGGGGAAGTCTCCAATTTGCGTATACCTCAATCCGGGCACTGTTATTTAACGTTAAAGGATGAAAGATCCCAGGTCAAAGCAATTGTTTTCAAGTCGACTTTGAAAGGAATCAAGTTTATTCCGAAGGAGGGACAACAACTCCTCTGCTCCGGACGGATTACCGTTTATGAGCCTCGCGGTGAATATCAGATTGTTCTCGAAAGCGTCGAGCCTAAAGGCGTCGGTGCCCTTCAGCTTGCGTTTGAACAGCTTAAAGAAAAACTCCGCCTGAAAGGATGGTTTGAACAGGGTCGGAAAAGGGAGATCCCCGCTTTTCCAAGACGCATTGGAATTGTCACATCCCCGACAGGAGCCGCAATCCGGGATATGCTCCAGATTATCGAGCGACGCCATCCAGCAGTGAATATTCTGATTTATCCGGTTCCTGTTCAGGGTGCCGAGGCGCCTTCAGCCATAGCCCATGCGATTGAAGAAATGAACCAAATTGGCGGAATCGATGTTTTGATCATCGGTCGAGGAGGCGGATCGCTGGAAGATCTATGGGCTTTTAACGAAGAGACTGTCGCTGAAGCTGTATTCAAATCGGCGATTCCGGTCATATCCGCGGTGGGACATGAAACGGACGTGACGATCGCAGACTTTGTGGCGGATCTAAGGGCTCCGACTCCCTCCGCAGCAGCAGAACTCGTTGTGAAGAATCACCTCGACCTGATCGAGAGCATCCGATCGGCTCAAAGTAGACTCGTGACGAGCTGTCAAAGAAATTTGGAGGGGATCAGAAAGGAATTTGAAAAAGTTCAGCTCAGGATCTTGAGTCCGCGGAAGCTCATTGAGAGTTATTCTCAAAAATGCGACGATTACCTGGAAAGACTCTCTGTCGCGGTTCTTCGCACCGTGGCGGCCCGTAGGACGGAATTTGAATCATTCTGCGATCGACTTGATTATCAAAACCCTGCTGAAAATCTGAAACGACTGGAGGTAGAGGTGAAAGGGCTCATTGACAGATTGGTCAATCAGGCGAAACATCGTCTTCTCTATCGAAGAAAAGAGATTGAAGCCCTTGTTTCTAACCTGGGAACCCTCGGACCCCTCGACATTCTCAGAAGAGGATACAGTATTACCCGAAAACTTCCGGAAAGGTCGATCTTAAAATCGAACCGGGAGGTTCGGAAAGAAGAATCGGTCGAAATTATCCTCGCCGAGGGGAAAGTCGAGGCCCGAATCACAGAGACGACCTCCTAGCCCGGGAGGGGCGCACAGAGCCCCTTAAATCCTTGACAAATCACAACATTTACGAAATAATTAATGAGGCATACTTTCTATGCAGATTCGGCGGAAAGGCAGTCATTCTTCGGAGTATTGCGATGGGTTCTATAAATAAGAATTGGTTGATCTCCTTATTCAGTGTGACGATCATTTCCTTCCTGCTGGCCGATGTGACCAATCTTCTAATAGGAAGTAAACTGGAGGCCTCAGCCTCTCTGCTTCCAAAGGGAGTTCAGGAGATGAGCCGCCCGGCTTCCACCCTTTCCGGGACCGATGAGGCGACGCTGATCGTTGAAGGAAATATCTTTAATTCAAAGTTGCGGGGTAAAAAAGAAGAGCGGGTGGCCTCGTTAGCTCCGGTCATCTCCCCTCCGATTAACTTGCAGGCCAGATTCCGGCTCGTTGGAACGTCGGAAGGAGATCCGGAAAATTCATTCGCGATTATCGAAGATCTCCAGTCCAAAGAGCAGATTTTTTATCATTTAAACGATCGTCTGATTGATCAAGTTCGAATTTCACAGATCCTGAGAAACCAGGTCCGTCTTGCTTATGCGGGCGGTGCAGAAACCCTTCGACTGCAGCTGGATGAAGAACGGTCCGCTGTTCCTCCAACCTCTCTCCCTGCAGGGCCAGCGAGCTTGAATAATTCCATCTTGGAACCGAAAGGAATCCGCCAGCTTTCCTCCAATCGATGGGCGCTCGACCGTCAGGAGGTCGAACATAACCTTGATAATTTAAACCAGCTTATGACCCAGGCAAGAGTGATTCCGAATTTTTCAGATGGAAAGCCGGACGGGTTTAGGGTATTTGCGATAGTCCCTGACAGTTTCTATGAAAAAATCGGACTCAAAAACGGGGATGTTCTGGAAAGGGTAAACGGCGTCGAGATTAAAGATCCCGAAAGTTTTTTGAAAGTCTTTCAGCATTTGAAAGATGAAAACAATATCAGTATCGATGTCGTCAGAAACTCGCAAAAAGAAACGATGAGTTATGAAATCCGTTAGTACCGAGAACGATCCCTCGTCCATCATGTTGAGGTAAAGACTCCTATCATTGAAACCCTTATTTTCTCTTCTCCTATTATTTGCCACATTCACTGTTCTCATTCCTTACCCCTCATATAGTCAGGAAATAAAACCGGAAGTTACCCCTCCAGCTGAAAAAAAGGTAACGCTTGATTTTAACAACGTTGATCTTCCGGTCCTGGTCAAGTTCTTCAGCGAATTGACCGGGAAGAATTTCATAATCGATGAAAAAGTCAGGGGAAAAGTGACGGTCTTTTCGCCCACTAAAATGACGATCTCAAAGGCCTATGATGTCTTTCTCAATGTTCTGGACATGAAAGGATTTACCACAGTGCAATCGGGCGAAGTCGTTCAAATTCTGCCCTCGAGCGAAGTTCCCGTCGAGCGAGCGGTTCATCTCTATTCCCTGGCGAATGCCGGAGCGGAAGAGATGACCAAAACGCTGACGAGTTTTCTGGCTCGTCCCGCAGCCCTGGTTCAACATCCCCGAATTCGGGGAGAAGGTGATTTTGAAGGTCAGGTCCAGGTGTTCCCGGATAAAGCAACCAATTCGTTAATTGTTTACGCCTCGCCAAAAGATTTTGAAATGCTTAAAGAGATTATTCAAAAATTTGATCAGGAGAAAAAACAGGTTTACGTCGAAGCGGTGATTATGGAAGTGTCTGTTTCGAAGCTAAAGAACTTGGGTATAGAATTGGCCAACCTCAACCCGGACTCCAGAATCGGTGTGATCGGAGGGACGAATTTCGGGGCGATCGCGGATGTCGCTACAGGAGGCCCGGCCGCCATTGCGAATTCATCCGGACTGATTGTGGGGGCCGGAACCGGGGCGATAACCAGTCCTTTTGGAACAGGGGGAACAATCCTCAATATCAAGGGACTTTTGCGGGCGCTCGAAGCGGACTCGGATGTCAATGTGTTATCGACTCCCCAGATTCTTGCGACGAATTTTCAAAAAGCAAGAATCGTGGTGGGACAAAACGTCCCTTTTCCGGTGGGGACAACCACCACGCCCGGAGGGGTTATCCAGCAGAATATTGATCGAAAAGATGTCGGGGTCAGTCTGGAATTGACTCCGGAAGTTCTTGAAGACAAGAGAGTCAAACTTGACATACGTCAGGAAATTTCTTCCGTGGTGGCAACAGCTCAGGGCGTTTCTCAAAATCTCGGACCGACCACTAACAAGCGCGAAGCGACAACCTCCGTGGTCGTGGCTGATCAACAGACCATTGTCATCGGAGGCCTGATCCGGGATGACTATGTCGTGACAGAAAACAAAGTTCCTTTTTTCGGAGATATTCCTCTTCTCGGCTGGCTGTTTAAATACCAGTCTAAAACATTGGAAAAGACCAATTTAATGATTTTTCTGACCCCTCATATTTTAAAGGATCCGTCTCAATTTACCGAACTCGAAAAAGCGAAGATGGGGAAAATGGATGAATTTAGGGAAAAAAATAAAATGGAAAGGCCGGAACTTTCGCGGCAAGATGTCACCCCTAGTCAGGTCAATCCTCCCCAGCCGGAATAATTCAAAATAAACTATTTTAGTGACCTCTCGGTCGATCCATGGATGAAATGAAATTGGCGGAATGGATTCAAAAGAAATATCGTCTCACTGACGTTCAAATTCATGCGGGCACCAATCTTCAGGCAGACAAAAACATTTCTCTGGGGGAGGCGCTCAGGGAATTAGGCCACCTTTCGCCCGAAGGGGAACTGGAGTCGCTTGCGATTCAGCTTGGAATCCCTTTTCTCGCCTCTATTTCAGAAATGGAGATTGAAAAGGAATGGATTGAGAAGGTTCCGATCGGGTTCGCCAAGAAGAATGAACTCATCCCGCTAAGAAAAGAAGGGTCCCGGATTAGAATCGCCACTGCGCTTCCCTTTAATCTGAATGCCCTGGATGACCTGAGGCTCCTTTTTGGACATGAAATTGAGGTTTCTCTGGCTACCTATCCGGTCATTCTCTCGATGATCAATCAGATGTATGAAAAGTCGCAGGAGAGTGCCAATCAGGTGATGGAGGGAATAGAGGGAAATATGATTGATTTGGATTCAGGCGAGATCCCCGGATCGGTCGACCTTCTGGAAGCCACCGACGAAGCGCCCATGATTCGGCTTGTCAATTCCCTGATCTTTCAGGCAGTCAAACAAAGAGCGAGTGATATTCATTTTGAACCCTTTGAAAGGGATTTTATCATCCGGTACCGGATCGACGGAATTCTCTATAATATCCTGACTCCTCCGAAACGTCTTCAATCTAGCATGACGTCGAGAATTAAGATTATGGCGGCACTCGATATCGCCGAAAAGAGGCTGCCCCAGGACGGACGATTTTCAATTCGAATTGCCGGTAAAGAGATTGATATTCGAGTTTCCGTAATCCCCACGGCCCATGGAGAGCGGCTGGTTTTAAGACTTTTGGATAAACAACATCTCCTGTTGAATCTCGATGATCTCGGATTTTCCAAAAAGACACTCGCCGAAGTTGAGCAATTGATTAAACTTTCTCATGGGATTATCCTCGTCACAGGACCGACCGGGAGCGGAAAGACCACCACGCTTTATTCCATTCTCAATAAAATAAATTCCCCGGACAAGAATATTATTACGATAGAAGACCCGATAGAGTACCAGTTGAAAGGAATCGGTCAGATGCAGGTGAACCCGAAGATCGACTTGACCTTTTCCAATGGACTTCGTTCGATTTTGCGCCAGGATCCCGATGTGATTCTGGTTGGCGAAATCCGGGACAGCGAAACGGCTGAAATTGCCATTCATGCCTCCCTTACCGGGCATCTTGTTTTTTCAACGCTTCATACCAACGATTCCGCGGGGGCGATTACCCGTCTGATCGATATGGGAATCGAATCGTTTCTCGTCTCGTCATCGGTGGTTGCTATTATTGCCCAGCGATTGGTCAGAAAACTGTGCGATGTCTGCAAGATTTCTTATGCCCCTCAACCCGCGGAATTGGAAAAGCTCGGGCTATCCGCCGATTCATCGCGGCCGCCGCTATTTTACCGTGCCGGAGGCTGTACGGAATGTCTCCAGACCGGATACCGGGGCAGGATGGGAATCTATGAACTCCTGATGATCGATGATGCCGTAAGAACCGAAATATTGGGCAAAGTCGATTCCACGAGCATCAAGAATCATGCGGTAGAGAAGGGTTTGGTGACCCTGAGGGCTGATGGCATCCGGCAGATTCTCACGGGCGTGACGACGACGGATGAGGTGCTGAGAGTTACCCAGGTCGATACTGTTTGAAAAGACTGCTGAAAAAGCCCATTTGTTTTGTTCTCGTCGTTCGGCAATACTCACGTACTGCTTCTGTACGCTCCGTTTGCCTCGCTCCTGCGGCCTCACAAATGGATCTTTTTGAGCAGCTTTTTTAATCGATTAGATATTTGGTTTACACGAGCAACGATATGATTTATGAATATAAGGGATTGACAGCTGAAGGGCGCGAAATGAGCGGGATGATCGACGCGGAAAATCCCAAGACCGCAAGGACCAGGTTGAAGATCCAGGGTATTTTTCCGACCGAAGTGCATGAGGACACTTCGTCTTCCCGCGCTGGTGCGTCACCCGAAGGAGGGGGATCTTTCTTAAACCGGCGACTCTTCGGAGGAATATCCGCTCTGGAAATTTCGTTAATGACCCGCCAGCTTTCTACGCTTATCTCCGCGGGGCTCCCATTGATGGAAGCGCTGGAAGCCTTGGTCGAACAGATTGAACAGCCCCAGTTGAAGAAAATGGTTTCCGGTATTCGTGAGAAAATCAGGGAGGGACATCCCCTTTCCCAGGCATTGACCGATTACACGCGTTATTTCTCGCCCCTTTATATCCAGATGGTCCGTGCAGGGGAAGCAAGCGGAACATTGGCCCGGATGCTGGATCGGATTGCCCAGTATCTCGAACATCAAAACCGCCTCAAGAGTAAACTCGTTTCGGCTCTGGCTTATCCGATTCTGATGGTCGGTATTTCTCTGCTTGTTCTGGCTGGGATGATTACTTTTGTGATCCCCAGGGTTGTGGTGATTTTTGAAGATATGCATCAGGCCCTCCCTCTTCCGACCAAGATCCTTATAGGATTCAGCGACCTGGTGAGGAACCAGGGATGGATTTTTCTCATGGCAGCCGGTCTGATGATCTATCTCTTCCGCCGGTATATCCATACCCCGGCGGGGAGGCTGAAGTGGGACGGCTGGATTTTGAATTTACCGGTTGCCGGATCGATGATTAAACGGCTCAGCCTCTCCCGATTTGCCAAAACGCTCGAGACTCTCCTGGCGGGAGGGGTTCCTCTTCTGACGGCCCTGGATATTGTTAAAACGCTGGTTCGCAATAAAGTTCTGGAACAGGCTATATCGAAGGCACGGGAAAACATTAAAGAGGGGGAAAGCATTGCCGGACCCCTGAAGCGGAGCGGTCTGTTTCCACCCCTCATGATTCATATGATCGGCGTGGGAGAACGATCCGGAGAGTTGGAATTGATGCTTGGAAAGGTCGCGGAGACCTACGATTACGAGATGGAGGCGGTAATTGGAACTTTGACATCCCTTCTATCGCCGATCCTGATTCTCGGAATGGGGCTGGTGATCTTTTTCATTGTCATTTCTATTCTTCTCCCCATCTTTCAAATGAGTTCCATCGTCAGATAAATATAAAAAGGTAATTCTGGACTATCGATAAGGAAAGGGTTTTATGAATTTAATTCGCAACAAGCATGGTTTTACGCTGATCGAGTTGATGGTGGTCATTACGATTCTCGGAATCCTGGCTGTTTTGATCCTTCCCCGAATTACCGGACAGACAGATGAAGCCAGAAGAACGGCGACAAAAGTTCAGATCAAGAATATTGAACAGGCCCTTCAGCAATATGAAATGGACAACGGTTATTATCCCTCGACTGAACAAGGTCTAGATGCCTTGGTCAAAAAACCGACGATTGGGAGGATCCCGATAAAATATAAAGAGGGGGGCTATATGACTAAGATACCGAAAGATCCCTGGGGAACTCCCTATAGTTATATTGCGCCGGGTGCCCATGGCGATTTTGACCTGGTCTCCTACGGAGCAGACCGGGAAAAAGGGGGAGAGGGAAAAAACGCGGATATCGAGAGCTGGAATATCGATTGATTCAACGAAGGTAACAAGATTGAATTTCTGTTCATTGAGAAGGGATCAGCTGCTAGGCCGCAGGAGTGAGGCAATCGGAGCGTAATATGTGGGTACGTGAGAATTGCCGAACGACGAGAACGCAGCAGGTGAACGCTTATCAATGGAACAGGGGCTTTACCCTGATTGAGATCGTGATCGTTGTCTTGATCATCGGCTTGATTGCGCTGCTCCTGCTTCCGAGAATCGCCGGAATTTCAAAAGGGAATGCAAAAACGGCGATTCGGCACCTGACCGGAACGATCCAGTCTTTGAGAGACGAGGCCGAGATTCGACAGAAGATCTTCAGGCTGAGTTTCTACCTCTCGGAACAACGTTACGACGTCAGTTATCTCGATGAGAAAGGTGAATTTGTTCCCTATCACTCCGACTCGGTCGAAAAGGCGGCCTGGGGGAGAGAAATCGTTCTGAAGGATGTGGTCACGCTTCGGCAGGGGAAAGTGACCGAAGGAACGGCTTCCCTTTTTTTTTACCCGCAGGGCAGAGTCGAAAAGGGACTATTCCATTTTGAGGAGGGGGGCCGGCCAATGACCTTGCAGGTTCACTCTCTTTCGGGAAAAGTGAAGTGGATTGACGGTTATGTGGAAGAAAAATAGCGGGTTTACACTTTTGGAGGTCATGATTGCGCTCACCCTGGTTGCGATTGTTTTTGTTCCTCTTCTTTCTCTCAGAAATCAGAACATCCAGGAGACCTATTCTGCCCGGCAGCTTTTAAGAGCCGATTTTCTCTCCCATGAAAAACTGACCGGGTTTCAGCTAACCGAAAAGCCGGAAGCGGGTGAGACAAAGGGAACGTTTGACGATCCGTTTTCGGGATTTCGATGGGAACAAACAGTTTCGGAGACACCGCTTGGTGGGGTAAGAGAGGTTCGCTTTAAGGTCATCTGGAAAAAGGGGGAGCGGGATGAGGAAGCGGAATGGGTGGAATATTTTCGCAATTCTCCCGGATAACCGATGAGTGAGATCAGGGTGCCGCCGAAAGGTTTTACGCTCATTGAGGTTCTAATTGTTTTATCGATCATTGCTTTGATGACCCTTTTTCTATATGAAACATTCATTGCGACTTCCCGTGTGACAGAAAAAATAAATCTGGAAAGGGAGGGGTACAGGGAAATCCGGCTGACCTTTGATCAAATGACAAGAGAGCTCCTGAGTGCTTATCAGAGTTACTCCGCTTCGACGCCCCTTCTTTTTTCGGGGGCACACGGAACAGGTCCTGAGGGTTCAAACGATTCTCTCTCTTTCTTTACGATGTCTCACCTTCACCTGATCCCGAATCTGCCTGATTCGGACCTGACAAAAGTTCAGTATGCTTTGGAAAAATTGCCCGACGATCCTTTTTACAGGCTTCAGCATGAAGAATACCCTCATTTTCTGTCGAATGGCCCGGTAGAAAAGGAAGTGATCCTTGAGAAAGTTAAAGAGCTGGATATTCAATATTACGATGGAACCCGATGGAACAGGGAATGGAATAGCGGCAAGACGTTTATCTCATCCCTTCCCCGGGCGGTCAAGGTCACTTTGGTCGTGGTCCGTCCCGATGGTAGCCAGGAGACCTGGAGCCGTCAAATTAATCTATTGCCCCTTTCAATCAAGTGAGACCCTCGTGAAGATGGAGATGACCTGGGTCTCGGACAGGAAGAGGCTGATATTGTCGATCGCCGGCCTGGTCTTATACGGGCTGGCCGTCTATCTCATTTTTCTCATTTTAAATTTTCCAAAAGAGAAGGTTCAGCGCTGGTTCTTTATTCAATTTCAAAAAGCCATTGAGTCCGAACTGACTGTGGGCGAGACCCGTTTTGTTTTTCCGCTCGGCACCGAATGGAAACAGATCACGATCCTCCCATATGGAAAGAAGGAACCCCGTTTTGTCATGGATCGTTTAAACGTCGATTTCCTTGTCACCTCTCTTCTATTCAAGAAGAGCCTCGATGCCCGATTTAATCTGAAAAGTTGGGGCGGCGAGATCAGAGGAGTCGTCGCGGCAGAAAGGGGAGGTGGGGCTTCCCGCTATTCGGTGACGGCTGAAGGGGAAGAGATTGATCTCAAAAAATTTCCATGGGAGAAAGGGATCACGGTAGAAGGGAAAATCAGGTTTCAAACTGAATACCGGTGGGAAGAAAGGGATCCGGCGAAAGGAAAGGGATTTCTTAATATTGAAGGCAACGGGATAAACGGAAAAGGGCTCTCCTTTTCAGGTTTTTCCCTTCCGGAGCTGACCATTTATAAGTTAACAGGCCATGGTGTTATTCGGGAAGGTTCACTGATGCTGGACCGCCTGAATTCGACCGGATCTCTCGCCGATCTAAACGGGTCCGGAACCGTTCTGATCGAATTTCCGCTTGAAAGAAGTCTCCTGAATATCTCAATGAAATTTACTCCGAAAGAGGCTTTAAATAAGGTGATTCCCCTTGCGTTTCTTTCTCCTCACGCCAGAACGGGTTTCCCCATGGAACTTTTTTTAAAAGGGACGCTAAAGGAGCCGGTTTTCACCCTAACAGGGACCCCTTCATGAGGATTATCGGACTGGAACTGGATGGCGAGAAAATCCGATTTTCAGAATTTGAGGTCAGCTGGAAAGGCTCGCTTCAACTTCGATCATGCGATGAGGGGGAATTAGCGGAATTCGAAAAATCCGGAAATTTGCGAAGAATAATTGCCCGGGCCGATCAGATCATCGTCTCCTATCCGGGAACGCTGGTTTCAGCACGACTCCTTTCACTTCCATTTGTTCAGCAGAAAAAAATTGAACAGGTCCTTCCCTTTGAAATGGAGCCGCTCCTTCCATTTGAGCTTGATCGGGTCATACTCTCTTATCATCTACTTTCCCAGGAGAATGGTTCAAGCCGGATGATGGTGGCTGTGACCCTGAAGGAGCAATTTAGCGGTTTTATCAACAAACTTCACCGGTACGGCATTGATCCACATCAGCTGGAATGGGATGGGATGGCGCTCTTTAATTTCTGCCGTGTCGCCATGAAGAGGGAGAAAGAGAGTGTTCTCCTGATAAAGATCGGCTTCGACCAGACGACTCTCTGTATCGTCAAAGAAGACGCTCCGGTCATGATTCGCGCCATTGGGATTGGACTCCAGGGACTCTCGGAGAAAGGCAGCTGGAAAAGAGACCATCCGTTGATCAATGAATTTCTGAAGACGATGCAGGTTTTTAGAAGTGAAGGAGGCGACACCTTGCAGGCTCTCTTTGTATGCGGTGAAGGAGGAGAGATTCAGGGACTTCCCGACTGGATTTCCAGCGAACTTTCGATCCGGCTCGAAAGGAAGGTCAGTTTTGACGGCAAGGAGATTGATCCACGATTTGTTCCGGCGATAGGCCTTGCTTTGAAGGGAACGCCACTCAAAGGGACCCTGTCACAGATCAATTTTCGAAAAGAGGAGTTTTCCCATGCTACGGTTGAAAAAGGGAAAAAAGGAACTCAGCGGACTATTTTTGTGTTTTCCCTGATCATTATCCTGCTCGGATGGATCGATCTTGGGATCCATTTTTCGGTGAAGAAGAACCATTATGATACCGTGAGCCGGCTTCTCCAAAAGGAATACCGGGATCTCTTTCCAGGAAAGGGTCCGATTGTCAACGAAATGGAACAGGCACGCGGAGGATTTTCCGAACTCAAGAAAAGGGAACTGTTTTTCAATATGCCGGGGAGCACCTCGCTTGAGATATTAAGGGAAATTACCGTTCAAATTCCCAAGGAGATCAGGATCGAAGTCAATGAGATTTCCGTGGATTCAGAAAAAGTCCGTCTTGAAGGGGAAACCGACTCTTTTGAGGCGTTGGAAAAAATTAAAGAATCGCTCGGAAAGAGTGGTTTTTTTGGTGAAAGGATCATCACGGATTCCAAAATGAATGCGGAAGAATCAAAAGTGAAGTTTAAGCTGGAGATGAACCGGATGGCTAAAGAAGAGCCGAGGTAAAATATGGGCAGGCTGACTTTGTTTCAAGAGGGATGGAGCCGTTTGGGGAGAAGGGAAAGAAGGATTCTCGCCGGGGGTGCGGTTTTTCTGATTCTGCTGGTTTCATGGCTCCTGATTTTTTCTCCAATCCTCGAGCGAATGTCTTGGTATGACAGACAGGCCTTGCAGAAGGAGAAAGATCTGATAGAGTTTTCGCCTCTGAAGGAGAGTTATCTGAAAATTCGGAACCATCTCGATCAAATTGAACATCGGATAGGACCTGCAAAGAATGAATTTTCATTTCCCGCCTATCTGGAAAATTTGGCAGTTCAGATCCGCGTCAAGAATAGGATGACGACTTTACGTCCTCGTGCCACGCAGAGTTTTGATAACCTGAAATCGACGGAGATGGAGGTGAAACTGGAAGATCTGACTCTTTCTCAGGCCGTGGACTTTATCTCCAAGATTGAACATTCCCCTGAGTTTCTATACATCCGAAACCTTCACATGAGAACCCGTTATGGCGAACCCAAAAATCTTGATTTAACGATGACGGTCTCCCATTATGAAAAAAGCCAATAGCGCTTTTTCTTCTCCATTCAAAAATCATTCTGAACAGCACGGGCCTGTCAAGAATCAGAAGGGAATCGCCCTTTTGATGGTTTTGTTTTCGATCGTTCTCCTGGTGACCCTGGTGATTGAGTTCAATTACCAGTCGAGAATCGAAACAAAATCGACTCTGAGATACGTGAATAGCGAAAAAGCGCTTTTTCTGGCCCGCTCTGGCCTGATAGCGGGAGAGGAGATTTTGAGATCGAATCTGTCCGGGAGTTATGACGGATTGGATCAATTTTGGGCGAAACCGCTTCCCCCCTATCCGGTAGGGGAAGGAACAGTGACCGTGAAGATTGAAGATGAAACCGGAAAGATCAATATCAATCTGCTTCGATTGCCAAAGTCCGCAAGGAGCGCCGGAGAAGCACAGGTCAGAAAGCTCTTTTCGCTCCTTGAATTGGATGAACGCCAGGTGGATGAAATCGTCCTCTGGATGGCCTGTGAAAGCGATCTCTATTATCAGGGATTAAAACCTTCCTATACCTGTCAAAGAAATCATTCGCTGGAAACGCTTTCGGAGCTTCATCTGGTGAGGGGCATGACGGACGACATTTACGCCAAGATTTCTCCTTTCCTGACGATTTATCCGCAAAACCCGGACTCCAATAACAAGATTAATATCAACACGGCTGACCCCGTGGTGTTGCAAACGATCACCTATAAAGATGAAAACGGAAATTATATTTTTGATATCTCGAAAGGAATGGCAGAAGATCTGGTCAAAGCGCGCCCTTTAAAAGTGCTGACCGATTTTGACAATATTCCGAGTTTCAAGTCAGCAGGTAAATTTAGACAACTTGCTGTGAACTATATCGGATATGCGAGTGAGTATTTTACAATTTCTTCGTTGGGAGAGGTCAACGGAATCCAGAGAAAAATGGTTGAGACGATATATCGCCCCTCCCAGAATTCCAGTAGCCAAATTAGTCGTAATTTCATACGGTTAGAATAATTCACTGGATCTGTTTTCCTCCTGTCCACAGGGATATCCACGGCTTATCCACTACATCTAGTTGTTTTATATTTCCGGTCATACCATATCTGGTAGATTTTTTCTTGACAAATTCTGCCACTTAAGCTTAAAGTTATTTCCTGTTGAGAAATATTTCGTCAGTTAAAAAAGGTTTATGAAGAGTCCATTCTGTCATAAGAAGTCACAACAGCCCGGTTCATATTTCCCGTTCAAAGCGATAGCTATCCATTATCATTCATAGTAATTATTTACGTTATTGCCGCGGAGGCCCGTTGTCCCGCAGGCGAAAAGGGGAGGCCCGTTCCAATGGAAACGATCAAGAATGATTTGAATAAAAGTGAGGAAGTGTCGACCGCTTTTGATTCCTCGCAATTTCCTTTTCCTGACATTTCTCCTAATGCGCTTCGCGTCCTGGAAAAGCGCTATCTGGCGAAGAATGAAGAAGGAAAAACTGTGGAAACTCCCCAGGAACTATTCATGAGAGTCGCTAAAAACATCGCGACTGCTGAACTGAAATATCCTCTCGGAAATTTTGATAAAGCCAATGTCGAATTTTATCAACTCATGGCCAATTTGGAATTTCTGCCGAACTCACCTACATTGATGAACGCGGGAAGAGATCTTCAGCAGCTTTCAGCCTGTTTTGTCCTCCCGGTTGAAGATTCAATGGAAGGAATTTTCGAAGTGGTCAAGCAGGCGGCAATCATCCATAAGACAGGCGGCGGAACAGGTTTTTCTTTTACACGCCTGCGTCCGAAAGATGACGTCGTTAAGACCACCGGGGGAGTGGCTTCCGGTCCTGTCTCGTTTATGAAAGTATTTAACCATGCTACAGAAGCGGTTAAACAAGGGGGCACGCGCCGGGGTGCCAATATGGGGATTCTGAGGGTTGATCATCCCGACATTCTTGATTTTATCAGTTGTAAAGATGATACCAAAGAAATTACCAATTTCAATATCAGTGTGGCGATTACCGATAACTTTATGGAGGCGGTACGAAGGAATGAATCCTACGATTTAATCAGTCCCCGGTCTAAAAAGGCCGTTAAGCAGATGGATGCCCGAATGGTTTTTGATAAAATAGCCTCACAGGCCCATAAAAATGGTGAACCGGGACTTTTCTTTATCGATCCGACCAATCGGACAAATCCGACCCCCCATATTTCCGAAATGGAAGCGACAAATCCCTGCGGAGAACAGCCATTACTCCCCTATGAGTCGTGTAACCTTGGAAGCATAAACCTTGAGAAACATCTGATCGAGAAAGAAGGCCAGTATGAAATCAACTGGATCCGGCTCGAAAAATCGATCCGGACTTCGGTTCATTTCCTCGACAATGTGATCGATATGAATAAATATCCGATTGCTGAGATTGAAAAGATAACCAAATCGAATCGTAAAATAGGTCTGGGAATCATGGGCTTTGCCCGGATCCTTTACAAGCTGGGAATCGGATACGATACAGAAGCGGGTGTGGATATGGGAAGAAAGATCATGGCCTTCTTCAAACAGGTCGGATACGATGCCTCCAGAAAACTAGCGGAAGAGAGAGGGGTTTATGCCAACTGGAAAGGCTCTCTCCACGAACAGCAGGGTCATGCAATCCGGAATTCTTATGTCACGACCGTAGCCCCGACCGGAACGATCAGCATGATTGCAGACACTTCCGGAGGGTGTGAGCCGGAGTTCTCTTTGATCTGGTACAAGAATGTGATGGGCGGTGAACATCTTCCCTATGTTCAGGACTATTTTATCGAAGTGGCGAAACGGGAAGGATTCTGGTACGAAGGGCTCCTTGAGAAAATCATTGCCAACCATGGATCTTCCCGTGGTATCAAAGAGATCCCTCCAAAGTGGCAGGAGGTTTTTGTGACCTCTCATGATATTGCTCCGGAATGGCATGTCCGCATGCAGGCCGCGTTTCAGGAACATACTGACAGTGCGGTTTCCAAGACCATCAACCTCTCCTCTTCGGCCACCGTGGAAGATGTCAAAAAGGCCTATCTTCTGGCCTACCGGTTGAATTGCAAAGGGATTACCGTCTATCGTGATGGAAGTCGGGACGAACAGGTGATGAATCTGGGAACGAGCAGCAAAAATCAGAGCGCGGCTCCCGCAGCGACGCCTTCTCCTACGAAATCAGTTACCGTGAATATGGCCTTGAATACGCCGACAGCCGTTCCTCAAGCTCCGGCGAGCCCTCTGATTCAGATCCGTCCGAGGCCATCGATTACCCATGGAAGCACCGCCAAAAAACCGACCTCTTGCGGAGATCTCTATCTGACGATCAACGAAGATGATAATGGGAACCCTTTTGAAGTGTTTGCCAATATGGGAAAAGCGGGAGGATGCGAGGCCTCCCAGAATGAAGCGACCGGACGCTTGATTTCATTGGCCCTCCGGGCGGGAGTGGAGCCGGATGCAATTGTCAAACAGTTAATCGGTATCCGTTGCAACAAGCCGTTTGGCCTGGGGGATAACCGGGTAGAATCCTGTTCCGACGGCATTGCCAAAATGATGTATGGCTATCTTGCCAAACATAAGGATTATCAGGCGAAAACAATGGTTCTGGCCACGCAAGGGAGAGTGACGTCGGCCTGTCCTGATTGCGGGTGCGAACTTCAGTTCGGAGAGGGATGTGAAAAGTGCAGTAACTGCGGCTTTTCCCGATGCTCGTAATATAAATAAAATCAAAAATAGTGATAAAATCGGGAGGGGGCTTGCAGTACTTGCAGCCCCCTTTCTGCGTTTATCGGGCGTAGAGCGGTTTAGGACTGTGACTGGAAAGGGCTCCACGGAACGCGCGTTCCGGGGAACCCTTTTCGATAACACTCCTCCTTTCGCAATGTGAAAAGTGACAAAACATCAAGTTTATTTGGAGGAGCTTCGTTATGACAAGAAGATCTAAAAAAATGATGACAGGTTTTTTTGTTTCCAATAGAAACATACTCCTTGGGTCAGGTATCATTCTTTCGGTTTTATTTTGTTATGTTCAATTAGCCCAGGCGGAGCTCCCCAAAGCGTCTTATCTTCCGCTTGAAATCGCCCAGAAGATCGCAAACGGGGCCTTAAAAAAATGCCATGAAGATGGATATCAGGTCAGTGTCGTGGTCGTCGATCGCGCAGGAGTGATTCTGGTTGAGATACGACATGAACTTGCCGGTCCGCATACGCTTAACAGCGGCTTTCGAAAAGCCTTTACCGCAGCGAGCCTGGGGAGATCGACCCAGGATCTGACCAATATGATTAAAGACAGACCGGATCTTTCGGGACTAAGAAATATGGATGACCGGATCCTGATTTTGGCCGGCGGTCTTCCGATTAAAATCGAGAATCAACTGATTGGGGGCATTGGAGTGGGAGGAGCGCCCGGAGGGAATCTGGATGAAGCCTGTGCCAAAGCCGGATTAGATACGATTATTCCTGAAGGAAAATAGATCCCCTCTGGAGGGTTGAGATACCGGCGTTGAAAAAAATTCCCGTAGTGATCTTTCTGGGTCTTGTTATGTTGCTTCTTGTTTTCTGGATCACGCTTCCAGATGTTTCTGGTTTAAAGTGGAAAAACCCGAAAAAAACCTCCTTCATGGAATTTCGTGAACATGAAAGCAAGACCTCGGGCCAAAAGAACACGATTCATCAGGAGTGGGTTTCTTTTTCCAAGTTTTCCCCGTTTCTCATTAAAGCGCTCGTCATCGGGGAAGACAGGCAATTTTGGCATCATGAAGGTTTCGATTATGAAGCGATTCAAAAAGCAATTGAAAAAGACATCCAGTTAAAGAAATTTAAGAGAGGGGGATCCACCCTGACTCAGCAGCTTGCCAAAAACCTTTATCTCACTCCTGAAAAATCGCTTCTGAGAAAAGTTAAAGAAGCGGCGATTACCTGGCAGTTGGAAAGAAAACTCTCAAAGCGACGAATTCTCGAGATTTATATCAATATTGTCGAGTGGGGAGACGGTATTTATGGTGCCGAAGCCGCATCGCGGTTCTACTTCGGAAAACCGGCATCGGAATTGACCGCGATGGAGTCCGCCCGCCTTGTTTCCGTCCTGCCGAATCCCCGGAAATATCATCCAGATGGGAACCAGAAATATGTCGTAAGCCGGTCCGCAATGATTTACCAGATCATGGTTGATAAAGGAATCATACTCCCTGAATTGCAGGAGGAAGTCAGCGAGAAAAAAGAAGGCCCCACTCCACCCTCTGAAATGCCGGCTCCGCAGTTACCGGATTTCTCCATTCAAAATAAATAGGCTCCTGTACCAATTTAAAGAATCAGTATACTTTTAATTGATTAAAGCGTTAAAATTTCAAGTAGGGTCTTTGTCAGGAAATCAAAGGATTCAATTGTTAGTCGAAATGATAGATCCTCATATTCCGTATCTCCTAATGATCATAGGAGTCAGCGGCATTCTTTTTGAATGGTATTCCCCTGGATTGTTCATCCCCGGAGTTGTAGGCATGATTTCTTTGGGCATGGCCTGTCTAAGCATTCAATCTTTTTCCATCAGCAAGACCGCCTGGCCGCTTATCGCTTTTGTCGTGTTGGTATCACTTCTTGTCTTTGGGTTTGTTATGAAAAAAGTAGTTGTCGCATTACAGGCACCGGTCGTGACGGGAAGAGAAGGCTTGATCCACCAAATAGGGGTGGCAAAATCAGGTCTCGATCCGAAGGGGACAATCTTTGTCCAGGGTGAGGTATGGGATGCGGTCTCAGAGGAGCCCGTTTCTGCAAATGAAGAGGTGGTTGTGGCGGGCGTGGAAGGGTTGGTATTGAAAGTGAAAAGATTATAATAAATCAAGGAGCGTTTATGGAATTGCTTTCTTATCCGATCATTCTGATTATCATTGTTCTCATTTTTCTATTTAACGGAGTCCATATTCTAAAGGAGTATGAACGCGGGGTGATTTTCAGATTGGGCCGGGTAAGCCAGGCACTTATAGGAGGAAATGGTCCAGGTCTCATCATCATTATTCCGGTTGTCGATAAACTGGTCAAAGTGACCCTGCGGACCGTTGCGATGGAAGTTCCACCGCAGGACATTATCACCCGCGATAACGTTACCGTGAAGGTCTCAGCCGTAATTTATTTTAGGGTCATTGATCCTCAAAAAGCGATTCTGCAGGTCGAAAATTATCTCTTTGCCACTTCCCAGATTTCCCAGACGACCCTTCGAAGTGTTCTCGGTCAGAATCTTCTGGACGATCTCCTATCCAAGAGAGAAGAGATTAACGTTGGCCTTCAGAGAATCATTGATCAACAGACAGAGCCTTGGGGCGTAAAGGTTGCTAACGTAGAGGTCAAAAATGTCGATCTTCCCCAGGAAATGATGAGAGCGATTGCCAAACAGGCAGAAGCCGAACGGGAACGCCGTGCAAAGGTCATTCATGCCGAAGGGGAGTTCCAGGCCTCCCAGAAACTGGCCGATGCAGGGGGTGTGATTGCCCAGAATCCGATAGCGCTTCAACTCCGATATTTCCAGACTTTGACTGAGATTGCTGTTGAGAAGAATTCAACGATCATTTTCCCGGTACCGATTGAGTTTCTGGAGCCGTTTTTGAAGGATCGAAAAAAGGACCAAGGTTAATCATTTAATATGGAATTGAATCAAACGAGAGAAAGAGGTCAGGGAGGGTTCAGCTATTTGGCCGTTGCCGCCGGACTCACCGTATTGGTCATAACCGCCTATCTGAGTTCAGGATTCGGTAGTCGGATGGGCTGGTGGCATTTTAAAACCGGATTTTTGATCTTGAAATACGGGTTTTATGGTGCTGTCGTTTCGTTTGTCCTTGCGATGATCGGCATTTATAAAACCCCGAAAATGGCGTTTTCAAAGGATTTGATTAAATCCGGTCCCATTCTGATGATCCTCCTGGTCCTGATTGTGATACCGCTGAAATGGGTCTGGAAAGCAAGCCATGTTCCGCGGATCCATGATATCACCACTGATCTTGAGAATCCCCCGCCTTTCAAGGCCATTCTCCCGTTACGGGCAGGCGCCCCCAATTCAGCCTCCTATGGGGGTGAGTCGTTGGCATCACTTCAAACACAGGGATATCCGGACATCAAACCGCTTTTTCTTTCTCTTCCCCCCGATCAGGCGTTTGAAAAAGTACTTGAGCAGGCGGAAAAAACACGTTGGAAAATCGTGGCCTATAATGCAGAAGAAAAACGGATTGAAGCGACGGATACCACCTTTTGGTTTGGATTCAAAGATGATATTGTCATCCGGGTCACACCGTCGAATGGCGGAAGCCGGGTTGATTTCCGGTCGCTCTCCCGCGTCGGTTTGAGCGATGTAGGAACCAACGCAGAGAGAATTCGATGTTTCATCAGTCAGCTTTCCCGAACGTCTTGATGGAGTCTCGTTTGAATTGAACACACCCTCTGAAATTAAAAGAGTCGGAAATATTGAACTCAGAATTATCTGGGACGACCACCATGAGTCGGTCTTTTCCATAAACTCGCTTAGAAAAGAGTGTCCTTGCGCCGAGTGCCTGAAAATACGAAATGCCCCGAGGAATCCATTGAGAATCATTTCCGGGCCGGTTCATTCGAACGTGGAAATTCAGGAAATGAGCCTGGCCGGCAACTACGGTCTGAATATTACGTTTAGCGATGGCCATAACACAGGAATTTTCTCATTTGATTACCTGAGAGAAATCTGTTCCTGTGCTATTTGCCAAAAATCCTGATGCAGTCATCCCGGTCAGTGGGGTAATTCCTGATCGAGTGCGGCGAAAACCGCCCTCCCGTAATTTTTTTCTACAGCCTGTTTTAAAAAACGATCAGCATAGTTTTCCTGGACGACCGTTTTATTCACCTGACTGGATGACTCGCTCCAGGCCTTAAAGCAGGCCTTTGCAATAATCTTGTTTAACGGTGCGGGATTATAGAGCATTTTCTTAACGGCAAACGGATTCAGGGAGAGAGGATTGTAGTCCTTTTTTAAATAGCCCGAAGCGATTAACTCCGCCTCGAGATCGGTATGAGGCTGGATTCCCAGAAAGAAAAGGACCGGAACCACTCTTTCTTCCCCGAGAATGTCCGCGATTTGTTTGTAAGATTCGACGCTGACCCTTAAACTCTTTTCAGTATCGCCCGGAGAGTTGAGAGAATAATTCAGGATAATTTTCCCTTGATATCCCGCCTTTTTGAGTGCTTCAACCCCTTCGTAGAGTTTATCAAGTCGAAACCCCAGTTTCATCCCGTTCAAAACCTCCTGATCTCCTGACGTAATGGCGACTTCCAGATCTCCAAGCCCGCTTTTAACCATTAAATCAGCAAGGTCGCCCGAAATCAGGCTGGTTCGAATATAGCCTGACCAGGTGATATTGAGGCCAGATTGGAGAATCCCTTCGAGAAGATTTGTGACGTGGGGAATCGAGTTCGATCCTGGAATAAACTGGGCGTCCGTAAACCAGAAGTGGCGTGTTCCCCACCGATCATGGAAAGTCCTGATATCTTTTAAAATTGACGCGGGTTTTCGATGCCGGACCCCCTTTCCTTCTATATAGGGGTAGACACAGAAGGAACATTCATAGGGACATCCCCGTTTGGTTTGAATTCCGATCACTTCATGCTGATAATTTGTAAATTGGGGAAAAATGGCCTCCAGGTAGGGAAGATCGATCTCCATCTCTTCGAATTCAACCGGTCTCCCCTGGGTTCCGAATTGAAGCGCACCGTTCTTCTTGACCAAAGTTCGTTCGTCGGAAATATCCCTCCCTTCTGCTATTTTCAATAGCGCCTCTTCTCCTTCGCCGACAATCCCAATCGTCCCTTCCGGCAGTTTATGGATCACCTGTTCGGAAAATACGTTAAATGCACCCCCGCCGATGACCCGGGTTTTTTCCGGAAATTCCCTGTAGACCTGCCAAAGATAGGAAAGTGATTCATGAATATTGTCATAGTATTGATACAGGGACTTAAGCCCATAAAAAGATGAGAGAATTTTCTTGACCGGATTCCAGGAATAATAGAAATTGAAAGCATATTTAATGGAATCATGCCCTTCATGAGGGGAAAAAATCTGGATATCCCGCCATCCGAACGACACAATACCGGGATTTTGGGCCCGGATCCTCTCTCGCAGCTTCTTTTTTCGAAGGTTCCGCGGAATCAGCGAAAGATCAAGAATATGCTGTGAAATATCGGGATTTCTACGGTGAATATAGTTGGCCAGATAGGTGATTCCGAGTGGGTAGATCTTGGAAACCGGCAGCCAGACGTACAAAATGGAGGCGCTCATAGGACCAAAATTAACATAAAAGAACGTGGAGAACAATCATCCTTTTCCTTTGACCGTTTTTTCCTTTTCATATAAAATGGTTGAAAGGATAACCTCGTGGTTCGATTTCATAACTGTTTCACTCCTGTTTGGAGTTTATTTCTTCTTTTTTTCTTCTCTTCCTGTGGCAAAGTTGATACGCCAAATGTTGCCGATCCTTATGCGAACCGGATCGGGAAAGCGCTCGGATTTGACGTGGACCCTCCCTATTTTGAGAAGGATTCGTCGGGTCTGGAGAAGGGCCTTGAATTCTCGACTCCCGGTGCATGCGGCAATATTCTGCTCCAATGGGCCCCGGCATCGGATGCCGTGAGCGATGCGAAAAACATCAGCTATTTGATTTATCAGTCGACCCAGTCTGGAAAAGAAGATCTCACCACTCCGACCTTTCAGGTTCCTGCGCGCGATATCGTCCTGCCGCAATACCTCGTGACGAACCTGTCACCCCAGACGCCATATTATTTTGTAGTCAGAGCCAAGGATGAAGCGGGAAATCTGAGCGTGATCGATCCGACCCACCTGGTTGAACGTTCTGCAACGACTTTGCCGAGCCGTTCTTCCGGACCAGGACCGAATCTTTATTGCGCGGGAGGATACGCTGGCGAACAAGCTCTTTTTGCCGGAACATCGGTAGCAAACGTGACGGCGGTACTTTTTCCGACGCTCTCTTCGCCGACTTCAGCTTCTTCCAATAGTTTCAACGAGGTCCGGGCGACGATCCCGGCCGGCATCCAAAGCGGAGTCATTCAACTCACGCCTCCAGGTGGAACCACATATCCTGACCGGTTTCTTTTCTTTCCAGACGGAATGAACATAACCCATAATGGGAGTGACTCCAAGACTCCGTCTATTGCTGTTTCCGGATTGAATATTGGACTTGCCTGGATCGATACGAATCAGGGGCAGAGCTACTTTTCTCTTTCTACCGATGACGGGGGAACGTTTTCTAGTCCCGTGGCGGTATCTGATCTGTCTAGAGAAAGTTCTACTCCTCAAATTATTTTTGGTTCAGGTTCTACACCCCCTGTGTATGTTGCCTGGAGCGATTTTGATATTACGGGCATTAACTCGGATATTTATTTCAGCAAGTCGTTAACAAATGGCTCTTCATTTAGTGTTCCGATCAAGATCTCAGTTGATGGTGGACTATCGCTTCAGCCACGAATGGCATTCTCGGGCCCGCCACAGAATACCCTATCATTGGTCTGGGAAGATAATTCAGTTTTGTACGGCCTGACTTCGGTATGGGGCTCCACCTTTAATGACGTTTATGCGGTGGGCTACGAAGTGGGAAAGGGAGGAAATATTTACCATACTTCAAATCGTGGGAATAGCTGGACCAAACAGCTCTCAAATAATTCTTCGGCATTGAACGGCGTCTGGGGGAGCAGTGCGGGAGATGTGTATGCGGTCGGATCAGGAGGAACCATTCTCCATACCAATAATCAAGGTTTAACCTGGGCGACGACGACTGTCACTGCAGCGACCCTAAATAGCATATGGGGTTCCAGCATCAGCGATGTCTACGCAGTGGGAGATGGCGGTACGATTTTACACTTTAATGGCACATCCTGGTCTGCGGTCGCGGGCATTTCAAATACGATTAATCTCAAAGCGGTTTGGGGGAGTAGCGGGGCCGACGTATATGCGGTTGGATCGGGAGGGACTATTCTACATAGCAATAATCTGGGAGTAAGCTGGGGCACTACGAATGTTACCTCCGCAACTTTAAATGCCATCTGGGGAAGCGGTTCCTCTGATATTTACATCGCGGGTAATCTGGGGACCATTCTCTATAGTCAGGGGGGAGGAATCTGGTCCTCTCAGTCGACAGGCATTTCAACCGATTTAAAGACGATCTGGGGAACCACATTTCTTCCCACAGGAACGACTGTTCAACAGGAAGCAATCTATGCGGGTGGAGCGGGCGACAGGATCATCAAAAAAGGAGGATCTTTCCCTGTAGGTTCAGGTATTTCCTGGGATACAACCGGGGTAGCGGTGAGTGGAAATTTTACAGTGAGTAGTCTATGGGGATCCGTGGATTCAAGTGCCTCCGTAATTTACGGTGTCCAGGGGAATGGACCGGTTTTGCAATTTAATGGTGCAGAGTGGCAATATCTTCTTCGTCTGGAGACAACCTTGGGAGAGATTTTTTACGTACAGTCTACTGATGGAGGGGTCACCTTCACGCCTCCAAAAATCGTTTCCTCGGCGACCCCTTCAGGGCATCAAGCCTCCCAACCTGACCTGGTTCAAAATGGAAATAATCTGGCGGTGAGCTGGGTCGAGAGTCAGTCGGGCATTCATCTGGTGCAATCTTTTGATGACGGGTTGACTTTTACGCCGCCGAACCTGCTCGTCTCTCCCCTTCAAAACTCCTACTATCCCCAGAATCAAAAAATGGCCCTTACCGGCAATAGCGTCTATCTGGTTTGGGAAGATACGTCTGCACCTTCACCCGGCGTTGTACCCGGCATCCGCTTAACAGATGCATTTTCAATTTCGACGGGACTTTCTTCTACTTTCCCCCCATCTCAATTGATTAGTTGTCCCTTTCCGCCATCTCAATCGGGCAGTTGCACTGTAACAGCGAGACACCCTTCTGTGACTTATGTTCCGGGAACGACTACGTTGGTGGTCGCCTGGATCGATACGATCCAGCAAAAACTCGATAACAATATTTCTCAAAATGAAATATTTATTGTGACATCTCCCGATGGCGGAATTAGTTTTACCTCTCCCGCAAATTTTTCCTCCCCTTTTCAGGTTTCGTCGGATAATCCTGTAATGGTCAATGACGGCTCCAACATCTTGATGGTGTGGCAGCAGCAGTCTCCTCTCGCTGGGACAGCTAATCAAATTAGAGAGATCTATTTCAGCCATTTTTGAGAAATTGCTTGACATTTTGATAGGTCAAACCGAAAATTTAATTCCTTTTCGCGCAGGGTAAAAGCCGGAATCAGATAAAGAAGGAGTTTCCAAGTTTGAAGAACAAGTACGATCCCATTGAGGTTGAAAAAAAGTGGCAATCGATCTGGAGCGAAAGGCAATATTTCAAGGTATTGGACGAGTCTTCCAGGCCGAAATACTATTGTCTTGAAATGTTTCCCTATCCTTCCGGGAAAATCCATATGGGGCATGTCCGCGTTTATGCGATCGGAGATGTGATCTCCCGATACAAGAGACTCCGTGGTTTTCATGTTTTGCATCCGATGGGCTGGGACGCGTTCGGCCTTCCGGCCGAAAACGCCGCAATTCAAAAAGGGGTACATCCTGCGATCTGGACCATCAAAAATATCGAGACGATGAGAAAACAGCTCCAGTCGATGGGGCTCTCCTATGACTGGGAGAGGGAAGTGACCACCTGCGTTCCCGAATATTATCGATGGAACCAGTGGTTTTTCATCAAAATGTTTGAAAGAGGACTTGCCTATAAGAAAAAATCGTCGGTGAACTGGTGCCCTTCCTGTGCGACCGTCCTTGCGAATGAGCAGGTTGAAGAGGGAAAATGCTGGCGCTGTGAGTCGGTCGTTACGCAGAAGGAACTGGAACAGTGGTTTTTCAAGATTACCGCTTACGCCGAACAGCTGCTGGCAGACTGCGATCAATTGAAGAACTGGCCCGAAAGAGTCTTGACGATGCAGAAGAACTGGATTGGGAAGAGCGTGGGAGCGGAGATCGAATTTGAAATTGAAGGCCAAAACCGTTTTCTGTCTGTTTTTACTACGAGGCCAGACACTTTATATGGTATCAGTTTCATGAGTATTGCACCGGAACATCCCCTGGCGACGGTTCTGGTCAAAGGGACCCCGTACGAAAAGGAAGCACTTTCGTTTATCGAAAAAATAAAAAGTGAAGACAAAGAGAGCCGGATGTCGGAAACTGGCGAAAAAGAGGGCGTATTTACAGGTTCGTCCGTCATTCATCCTTTGACCGGGGAAAAAATACCCGTTTGGATCGCAAACTTTGTCCTGGTGGAATATGGCACGGGGGCGGTCATGGCTGTTCCTGCGCACGACCAGCGCGATTTCGAATTTGCCAAAAAATACGGCCTTCCTGTCAAGGTGGTAATTCAGTCTCCGGAGAAGGATATCGCCGCCGAGTTGCCCAAGGGAGCATTTGTTTCAGCGGGTTTGTTAGTCAATTCAGGGTCTTTTAATGGCCTTCACTCTGAAGAAGCCAAAGGAAAAATCACCGAACATCTTGAAAAAAAAGGGAAAGGGAAGAGTAAGACAAATTACCGGTTGAGGGATTGGGGTGTATCCCGACAACGTTACTGGGGAACTCCGATTCCGATGATTTATTGCGACACGTGCGGGATTCAGGCGGTTCCCGAAACGGATCTGCCCGTTCTCCTGCCAACCGATGTCCCCTTTAAGGGAGAAGGGGGGTCTCCCCTTGCCGAATCAAAAAGTTTTCTTGACGTGGCGTGTCCCAGTTGTGGCAGACCGGCCAGACGTGAGACCGATACGATGGACACCTTTGTCGATTCTTCATGGTATTTCATACGATATACTTCTCCTCATTCTGTTGACCAACCTCTTGATTCAATGAATGGAAAATTTTGGCTCCCGGTAGACCAATATGTGGGCGGGATCGAACATGCCGTTCTCCATCTCCTCTATTCCCGCTTTTTCACCAAGGTTCTTTATGATTTGGGTCTGGTCTCGATTCGTGAGCCGTTTACCAACCTTCTGACTCAGGGAATGGTGATTAAAGATGGCGCGAAGATGTCCAAATCGAAAGGGAATGTGGTGGATCCCGACTATTTGATTAAACGCTACGGTGCAGATACGTCGCGCCTGTTCTCGCTTTTTGCGGCTCCTCCCGAGAAAGATCTCGATTGGAACGATCAGGGAGTCGAAGGTTCTTTCAGATTCCTAAACAAGGTCTGGAATCTCTTTTTAACCTGGCAGACTGCTTTGGCCAAAATACAATCTGAGGGGAAGACTTCGACCCCAGAGGGAAAAATGCTTCTGAGGAAAACCCACCTGACGATCAAAAAAATTAGCGAAGATATGGAAAAGGATTTCCATTTTAATACGGCGGTGGCGGCGCTCATGGAGCTTTTTAATTCTGTGACGGAGTATGTTGCCGTTCCCGCCAAAGTGGACAAGGCTCTTCTCAAGTTTACGCTGGAAAATTTTGCTCTTCTACTCTCTCCCTTTGCACCGCACATTTCAGAAGAGCTTTGGGAAAATCTGGGAAAATCCGAACCAATCTTTGCACCTGCTGTCCGGTATCCCTGGCCCTCATTTGATTCTGCCGAGTTGATTGCGGAAGAAATGACCATTGTGATCCAGGTTAACGGGAAATTGAGAGGAAAGCTGGAAATCCCTTTTCAATCGGAAGCGGAGGAGATTAAGGAGATGGCACTACACGATCCCAAAGTCAGGGAATGGATAGATGGGAAGAAAATCGGAAAGGTAATATATGTCGAAAAAAAACTGGTCAATATTGTTGTCCATTAAATTGTTGAAAAACCTGATCGGCTGTGTTCTCATCGTTCGGCAATCCTCTCGTACGGGTATTGTACGCTCCGGTTGCCTCACTCCTGCGGCCTTGCCAATAATGGTTTTTGAACAATTTAAATTTTGTCCCGCTATTTTTCCGGTAAAAAGAATTTTGTGCTACGGATTTGTTTTACCCCTTTTATTCGGATGTGGCTATCAATCTTCGCTCGAGAAGGCGCCGCCAGGCTACCTGATTAAGGAAAATGTGGATGGAAAGGAAGTTTCAAAGTCGGTTCACCTCTCCCGGCTTTCGATCCCCGTATTCGATAATCGCACTTTTGAACCGCTTATCGAGAATACGTTGACCCGACGGTTTCGTCAGCAGGTTCTGATGGATGGACATATGAAACTGGTCGCGATAAAGGAAAATTCAGATATGATCCTTGAGGGAGAGCTGATTTCCTTCGGACAATCACCCCTTTCATTTGATTCCAATAATTCCGCTCTCGAGTATCGCATTTCACTGGTGCTGAAAATTTCATTAAAAGATTCAAAATCAAATAAAATCCTCTGGCAAAAATCGGGTATCACTTCGGCTTCCGATTACTATGTCAACGTCGATGCCTCCCTGAACCGCGCTGCGCTAGACAGGGCTATTGACGAAGCAAGCAAGGTTTTGGCGGAGGATGTGATCAGTGAAATTCTGGACCTCTATCGATAAATGGAAAGTAAAAACGTGAAAAAGGAGGACTGGGGTCCGCTGATTCTCCTCCATGGAGAAGAAGAATACCTGATTGCCGATTGGGTCAAAAAGATTAAAGATGGCCTGATCGAGCCCGGGCTGACCGAATTTAATTTCAATCTCTTTTATGGATCGGATCTGGACATGGGAGAACTCCTCTCTCTCGTGCAAACCTTTCCTCTTCTCTCAGAAAAGCGGGTTGTCATCATAAAAGAAGGGGAACTGATACCGGCCAAAGAGCTTGAAAAGCTGATTCCGTATATGGATTCTCCCATGGACTCTACCTGTCTTGTTTTTCTTGCTTCCAAAGTCGATATGCGAAAAAGCTTTTTTATTCGATTTAAGGAAAAGGGAAGGGTCATTTCCTGTCAGAAATTATATGAGAACCAGATCGCTCCCTGGATTCGAAATCAGTTTAAGGAAGCGTCATACGAGATCGAAGAAAACGCCGTTCTGTTTTTAAAGACGGAAATTGGTCCTGACCTTCTTAAACTCTCGACAGAAATTGAAAAATTAAAATCTTACATCGGCGACCGGAAAACAGTCCGGTTTGAGGATTGCCAGAAAATTATCCGGGGAGAACGCCACTATTCAATCTTTGATCTGGTCAACGCGGTCGGAAACAAAGATCGAACAAAGGCGCTGATCCTTCTTTCCAGTTTGATTGATGAAGGAGAACAGCCCCTGGTCATGCTGGCGATGCTGGTTCGGAATTTCAGAAACCTGCTAAGATTAGGGGAACTTAAAAAAGCGGGCATGTCCAGAATGGAAGTTTCCAAGAGATTGGGAATCCCCGAGTTCTATTTGTCGGAAACATACAAGCATTTTTCAGCCTATACACCCGAGGAAATCAAAGAGGCCTTTACGCTCTTTCTGGAAGCAGACCTTCAGTTAAAAAGCAATGTGAGGGCGCCTGAGCGAACGATGGAGGCGGTCATTCTCAATCTCTGCATCGTAAATCCGTCAAACAGTCAGGTATCCTATAATGCCTGATATGGATACTTCTCCTCTTCCGCTGGAAGAATTAAAAAAACTTCGTAAGCCGATCCCGAATATCAATATCGATCTCCGTCAGCGACTCACCCGGATGGAGTCTCTGGCCCTCTGGATCACTGAATTTGTCGGGACGATGGGATTCTTTTTGGTCATTTTTGCATGGACCGTTCTCTGGCTCTCCTGGAATCTGGTCGCACCACAGTCGTTACGATTTGACCCCTTTCCCGCATTTGTCCTATGGCTATTTATATCCAATATGATTCAGATCTTCCTTATGCCGCTTATCATGATTGGACAGAATCTGCAAGGAAAACATGCAGAAGCCCGGGCAGAGACCGATTTTGAAGTGAATGTCAAAGCCGAGAGAGAAATAGGCACTATTCTGCTCCACCTGGAAAAACAAAATAAATTGATTTTAGAGATATTGCATAGAATAGAGCACCTGAAATAGAGAATCGATGAATTCTATTTTCAATCGGACGTTGTGTTCTGGTTGACATTGTAATTTTCTTCTTCGTAAGATGGAGAGGGAGAAGTTTTTGGTCAAACGTTTGTCGTCACTGGAATATTCATGAGAGGGGAAATTGACATGCGGAAAATAAGTGCATATCTCCGGAACGGTTTCTTTTTATTCATATGGGTTTTCATCTTTTCTGGTTCTTCCGCATATTCCGATGATCGTACAGATCAGCCTGTTGGCGTGGTGCAGGTCAATATACGGAATTCAATATTTGAATTCCAGGGAGGGATCCTGAAGCCGGATCAGAACGCCACGATTGTTGTCCATAACGAGGATCAAATTACTCATGGCTTCACTTCAATCCTGCTGGAAGATTTTGATGTCCAGGTTGAATCCAATGGGATAACAACCTTGGGAAAAGGAATAAAAGGTGTTCATATTGATTCCGGCAAAACGGTCCGGATCCATTTTGTCCCTAATCGCTCGGGAAAGTTTTCTTTTCGATGCGATCTTCATCCGAATATGAAGGGAGAGCTCCTTATACTTTCTATCACGTCAATATAACTGGATCATTCTGGAAAAATTCTTTTCAACTGCCAAATTCCGGAAAGGGTATGGCTGCTTCCCGAAAGCGGCAATTTTTGGACGTCAAAAACGAACTCATTGAAAAAATAAACACTTAACGTAACCGCGAGGTCCAGGATATGTTGCGAGCGAATGGTTATGCCGCATTAAAGGCTAAAGCCCCATTAACTCTTTATTCATTTGACCGAAGAGATCCCAAAGACCACGATGTTCTAATTGACATTTTATATTGTGGAATCTGTCACTCTGATATTCATCAGGCTCGTGATGAATGGGGTGGCGCTTCCTTCCCGATGGTGCCAGGCCATGAAATTACGGGAATGGTTTCCCGTGTGGGTGTAAAAGTGACCCGCCATAAAGTAGGAGACAAGGTGGGTGTTGGATGTTTTGTTGATTCATGCCGCCGCTGTGAAGCGTGCAATCAAAACCTTCAGCAGTTTTGTGCCAATGGAATGAGTTTGACCTATAATGGTCTCGAACAGGATAAAAAAACTCCGACACAGGGAGGATATTCAAACCGCATTATCGTAAACGAAGAGTACGTTTATCGCATACCGGGCAACCTTCCATTGGATGCTGCGGCTCCTCTACTCTGTGCAGGAATCACACTCTATTCTCCGCTGACGCGCTGGAAGGCAGGACCGGGTAAAAATGTTGGCATCATTGGATTAGGGGGGTTGGGTCACATGGGCGTTAAACTGGCCCATGCCCTCGGGGCTAATGTTACCGTGCTGAGTCATTCGCTTAAGAAATTGGAAGAAGGAAAGAAGTTGGGAGCGGATCATTCTTATGCAACCACCGATCCGGAAACGTTCACGAAACTGAGCGGCACTTTTGATTTGATGGTCTGCACCGTTTCAGCAGGTATCAATTGGAACCCCTATCTAGATCTTTTGAAAACCGACGGCACCATGGTGGTCGTTGGCGTGCCAGAAAAGGAGATTCCAATCAGTGCATTTTCTCTGATTATGCGACGACGTAATCTTGCCGGATCGTTGATAGGCGGCTACAAAGAGACCCAGGAAATGCTGGATTTCTGTGGAAAACACAGTATTACAAGTGAAATAGAAGTGATTCCAATTCAAAAAGTAAATGAGGCCTATGAGCGAGTTTTGAAAAGTGACGTGCGCTACCGTTTTGTGATTGATATGAAATCATTGCCTGAGCAACAAAAATGAAATATCGAATGACGAATGTTACGCTCTTTTCTTCTGAGGGAACCCGGAAACAGGGGCGTGCCGAATGGCATGCACGAGAGTATAAAAGATGCCACTTGTCAGAAGCATCTTGCATTAAGTGACACAAATGGGATGAGAGGCGGCCGAAATTTCCGATCGCATTGGAACGAACGGCTGACTGATTTCGATTTACCTGAAAGGAATTATTTTGCGGTGAGTTGATTGATTTTTACAGTCATCCGGGAGATTTTTCTTCCGGCCGTATTGTGATGAATAACCCCTTTACTTGCCGCGCTATCCATCAGGGAGGTCATCTCCAGAAGGGCTGACTTGGCTTCTTCTTTATTTTTTTCTTCGATGGCTTTGAGTACTTTTTTGGCGGATGTCCGGACAGTAGAGATAATTGTTCTATTTCTTTCCCGTTTACGTATATCCTGGCGGGTTTTTTTGATGGCGTCGCGATGTATGGGCATTCTTTTCCTTTGCTGAGTAAGATTAAAATTTAAGACAGTACTTATATCACATTAAACCAAGGAAAACAATCGATAAATACGAATAAATTGTTATCGGAAAACGGCGTATGGTATACTCCTGACAAGATGATCTTTGATCCGGTCCACTCTCATATGTCCCCGACTTATCGCATTGACCTCTCCTACGAAGAAAACTATCAAAATGGCCCTTTTATCGAAGGTGAATTTTCCAAAAGAAAAACAAGCGGGCTTAAACATTTTATGGGTTTCGAGGTCCGGTCCACATTCGGAGTCCCGGCTGGTCCACTGCTAAACTCACGGTGGATCCATGTTTATGCCAAACTTGGATTTGACCTATTGGTCTACAAGACTGTCAGAACGGAGGCTCACCCTTCCCACCCCGCTCCGAACTGCATGATTCTCAATCTATCCGGCCAGTTAGAAGATAAAGATTTTGGATACACATTGGTGGCCAATGAGGAAATTTCGGAAGACAAGAACTCTTCTCACGTTTCAATTACGAATTCCTTCGGCATGCCTTCGAGAGATCCCAAAGTCTGGCAGGAAGATGTCCTGAAGGCGAAGTCATTCTTGGACCCGGGTCAGATCTTGATCGTCAGTGTGGTCGGAACTCCCCGGAAAGGAGAAGATTTGGCCGACGACTATGCCCGGGGCGCGATGATGGCCAAAGAAGCCGGTGCCGATATTGTGGAGATTAACCTCTCCTGTCCCAATGTGACCACCGGTGAAGGATCTCTCTTTACGGACCCTGAAGCCTCTTCCCGGGTGACCCGGGAAGTGCAACGGGCGCTTCATGGCACCCCTCTGATTATTAAAATGGGATATATTCCAGATTTTCAGATTCTGGAGAAAGTTATCATGGCAAATGCCAGATTTACAGAGGGAATTTCCAGTATCAATACCCTCTCATTTAAAGTGGTCAAACCGGACGGAAGTCAGGCACTTCCCGGTCCGGGGAGGCTTCAATCGGGAGTCTGTGGAGATGCCATCCGATCATGCGGGCTCAATCAGTCAAAAAGAATTGCGGATATCCGGCAGCGCCACCGCCTTGATTTTTCCCTGATTGGGGTGGGGGGAATCATGACGGTGAACGATATTATCGCCTATGAAGAAGCCGGAACAGATGCGAGTATGAGCGCCACGGGTGCGATGTGGGATCCTTATCTCGCTTTAAAATACGACCAAATACGTCTTGTCCAGAAGCGTTAACTCCTCATTTAATCTTAAAATCCCATTTCAACCATGACAGAAACCAGAAAAATAACCAGAGCGGCGGGCAAGATCGGTATTGCCACATTGACCAGCCGGATCTTGGGACTGATCAGGGATATGGTTGTTGCACGGCTGGGTGCCGGTCTCGCGACGGATGCCTTTTATGTTGCCTATCGGATTCCGAATCTTTTAAGAGAACTGTTGGCAGAAGGTTCGATGTCGGCCGGATTTATTCCGGTTTTTACCGAATATTGGACGACCCGATCGAAGGAAGAGGCATGGAGACTGGCTTGCAAGGTGTTTACGCTTCTTTTTGCCATTCTCCTGGCAGTCTGTTTGCTGGGAATCCTTTTAGCTCCCTGGATTGTCCGGTTGATTGCACCTGGGTTTACGGATGAAGGGGGAAAACTTTCTCTGACGATTGATCTGACCCGGATTATGTTTCCTTACCTTCTATTTATCGGCCTGGCGGCTTTGACGATGGGCGTGCTCAATTCCATTCGGGCATTTGGAATTCCGGCGTTGGCTCCGGCTGTTGATAATTTTGTCATCATCTTGTCAATTTTTATCTTTAGTTGGTTCCTGAATGATCCGATATTTGGAATTGCCATTGCGGTGACGATCGGAGGACTGGTTCAGTTCTTGTTTCAGCTCCCATCCCTGTTTAAAAACGGCCTTCTCTTTAAATTCAATTTTAAGGTAAACGATCCTGGCGTTAAAAAGATCTTTAGCCTGATTCTTCCGACACTTCTGGGGCTTTCTGTGGCCCAGATCAATCTTCTTGTCAACACCCTTCTGGCATCGACCCTTTCGGAGGGGAGTGTGACCTACCTCTATTACGGAATCCGGCTGATTCATTTTCCGTTGGGTATCTTCGCCATTGCCGTTGCGACGGCCATTCTCCCCTCCCTCTCCACCCAGGCGGCCAAACGAGATATGGAAGGTCTGAAAGAGAGTTTTTCTTTTGGATTGCGTCTGGTCTTTTTTATCTCTTTCCCTGCGATGATCGGGCTGATTTTGTTAAGAGTCCCGATTGTTCAGATTCTTTTTCAACATGGTGATTTTAATTTTACGGCCACTCAGGGGACGGCCACCGCGGTCCTCTATTATTCCATGGGATTGTGGGCCTTCGCCGGGGTAAGAATTGTCATTCCGGTTTTTTATGCTCTTCAAGATACCAGAACGCCGGTTAAAATTGCGGTCATTTCACTCCTCTCGAATATCGTCCTGAGCCTGGTCTTGATGGGGCCTCTGAAACATGGCGGACTCGCTCTCGCGACGTCGCTGGCGTCGATGATTAACCTGACGCTCCTGATCTGGATTCTAAGAAAGCGGCTTGGAAATCTGGATGGAAGGAGAATTCTTCAGTCGCATCTGAAAGTCGTCCTGGCGACTTCCGGAATCGCCCTGATCTGCTACTGGGTCAATGACCTGGGAATCTGGCTCATGAAAGGGGAGAGTTTTGAAAAGATGTTTTATCTGGCCCTGGCGATTTTTGTCAGCGTGGCAAGTTATCTCCTCTTCCATTTCCTGATGAAAGGTGAGGAGCTGAGATTTATATGGAATTCGTTGAAAAAAGAATAGCGCTAATTCCTTTCTGGGCCTGGAAATATTATTTTACTGCAAATCCGAATCCTTCCAGTGTGTAAATTCCAAAAAGCGCACAGGTGGAGCAGAGCAAAGAATTTGAAAGGGTATAACCATTGTAGTAATAGGCTCTTCCCTTTGTCTGATCAGCGGTCATGGCCCCGACGATGAGGTCGTCAAATCCATCTCCATTCATATCTCCGGGTGAGGAAAGAGAGTCAGAGAAGAATTCATTCGAACTGTTATTGCCGGAAGCAAACGAAGCGTAAATATTCGAGACGGTGTTTAGATCAAGATCACCACGAAAAAGGTGGACTTTTCCAGCAGCTGCATCAACAATGAGTTTTCCATTTCCGTCAGTATGCGATTGAGTGATCTGGCCATAGGCTCCCACTGCAAAATCAGCGTAGCCATCTTTTCGAAGGAAATTGTTAATATCGGGTGCCGGAAAATCACCCACTGTGGTCGCGGAGAAACCAAAATTAGCTTGCGAGACCGCAAGGCTGGGAGGCAACCGGAGGGTGAGATCGGGTGTTGAATTGAGATTAACGCCTCCGAGAAAGAGATAGGCTTCTCCCGCATCCGGTTCGAGATCCGGTCCATTTGGTCCCGGATGAAAAGGGGCGCCGATCAGGAAATCATCGTACCCATCGCCATTTATATCTCTGATCCCTGTGACCATCCGTCCGTATCCATCTCCCGGTGTTCCCGAAAAAACCATCTGTGGCTGATTCCCGGGTTCGAACTCGCCGTAGTAGAGGTACGCCTTGCCGGCGTGGCTGCTGGTTCCGTCTCCCCCGGCGCCGATTAAAAAATCTGAAAAGCCGTCTCCATTGATATCTCCAGCCATCGCGACCGATATTCCAAAATGATCGCCGGGAGACTCACCGTTAAACACGACATCCGGGTTGGTTGAAATCGTCGCACCGCCGAAAAAAAGATACGCCTTCCCTGCGTAAGCACCGTTGCCGCTGTTTAGATTGGCGCCCACGAGAAGATCATCGAAGCCATCCCCGTTGATATCCTCGCCGGAGGCGACGGAAACCCCGAATTGTTCTCCGGGCGAGAGTCCCGTTAGAATCAGATCCGGGGTCGTGTGCGGATTGGGTCCTCCGAAATAGATATAAACCCTTCCCGCGCGGTTTCCTCCCGCACTGTTGTGATAAGCTCCGATAATCACATCATCATATCCGTCGCCATTCAGGTCACCGGTGGCGAGAGCGGTTCCAAAGAGGTCATCTCCGCTCTCTCCCTGCAGGGTGAAGTTCGGATTCGCATGCGGGACAAAAATTCCACCGGAGGGATCGGGACCTCCGAGAAAAACACGTACCTGTCCCGAACCAAGTGCTTTTTCCGCTCCGACGAGCAAATCCGCATATCCGTCTCCATTCAAGTCACCCTTGACCTTGCCATAAATGAGTTTGCGCGTTGAACTGAAAAAAAGATTTCCGGCAGGGTCATAGGCCCCAACTCGCCAAAAATAGGCTCCGGGAACCAAAGGAAGCGTGGTATTGGGGTTTGAAAAATCGAATAGGTAAGGATTGGCCAAAGTATTCGTTCTTAAGATGGTTGTCGAAAAATCAGGTGTGGTTGCAATCTCCATTTCAAAAGTCTGGGAGGAGCTATCAGTCCAGGAGAAGAGAAGATTCGGTGTTCCGGCGCTCTTCTTGATCCGGGTGCCATCCAGAGGAGAAACGAGTCTGGGAGGCAAGGCGCCTTGATAGTTCAGGGTAATGGGTGTCCAGGCACTTTCATTTCCGACTTTGTTTTTTGATGAAATATGGAGTGTGGTTGTTCCTTTCGGGGAATAGGTATAAGACCAGAGACTGGAAGAAGTATAGGAAACAATTTCCCTTCCGTCCAAAAGGATATCGCTCCCTGTGTCCTTGGTCCCTTGAAGCGAAACGGAAGTGCTCCAGTTCGAGACTGTTGTCACAGGAGAAGTGACTCCGGGAAGGGAAGGGGAGGTCGTATCTAAAAAGATATGAAATTCGATAGGGTTGCTTTCATTACCTGTTTCATTGATGCTTTTGATGACAAAGGTATTGTTTCCTCCTGTAAGAGTGACGTTACTGCTCCAAAAAGAGGCATCATCCGCCGGGACAAATACCCGATTGTTAATAACAACTTGATTTCCAGGGTTTTTTCTTCCCCGTAGCCCGAATATCGTATGATGTGTGGAAGAAGGGGTAGTGAACAGGGCGAGATATGGGGGAGTGGATTCTTTAGGGGAACAGGCTAAAAGAAAAAATAACAAGATGACAACTGGAAATAAAAAAGCTTGTTTAAAATGGAGAATTATCACTCAAAAATCCCTATCTTTCCATCTGATTATAAAGGAAATGCTGTCAATTAACAAAGCTAAAACTTGAGGAACTATCCCTTTTTAGATAGTATCTCAATAAAGCAGACCTACGACATATAGGCTATGTATCAAGATAAAATGTTAGTAATAGGAGATAGTAATACTCTACTTATTAATTTATAGCAAAAAAATGTTTGACAGCAAGATTATGTTATGCTAGTATATAGCTATGCTATATAGAGGTGACTACTAAGGTGGTTGTCATGGAAGAACTCAAAGATATCATCGGCGGGTTGGAGCAAAGAATAAGTGCTTACAAATCAAAGCTTCAGGATCTCCAGAAACGAAAAGAGAAGCTCGATGATGAAATTATCACCATTAAAAAGTACCTGGAATTAGCAGAAACGTTATATCGAGTTGAGCTTGATAAAGCAAAAATATCCTCAGGACCACAGCCTTCCAACCTTTTTTCCCTCCCTGATAAAGAGAAGACGTCAAAAACCCCAATTGTTGTTATTGCAGAAACTACTGAAAAGGCAAAGGATTTACTCTTCGGAAAATCAAAATATGCCGGATTAAGTGTTCCTCAGGCGGCATTACTTTTGTTAAAGGATTACGGAAAACCGATGCATGCAAAGGAAATCTGTCAAAAGTTGATCGAAGGAGGAATTCGAATTCGGGGTAAAACCCCGGTCACTTCCGTTTCGATCTCTCTAAACCGGGACAAGCGCTTTAAAAAAGTTGCGCCTAATACTTTTGAGATAACCTCAGACAAGTCTTTAGAGTCATTCAGTTCAACAGGTTAGACCGGTTTCTTAATCAAAGTTTTCCAGGCAGGAAAACCTGTTCATGAAGCCTTTTCTCTCACTCCATGAGAAAAGGCTTGGGTAAAAAACTGCCAGGGGAAAATTTTAAAGAGGGAAAGGGGGTGAATTAACGTTGGCGACAACAAAAAAAAAGGCGGCACCCAAGAAAAAAACAGCAGCAAAGAAAACAACAAAGAAAAAATAGTTTTAATGTTTATTGCTGGGAGCCGGCGCAAAAGCTCCCAGCAATTTTCTTCTCATGCGACCCGAATGGACTTCATGACGATATGAAATGACCTGCCTGGTTGGGGAGAACGAATCGAGAAGAAAGGCGATCAGGAAATAAGAAGAGCTTCGGAAGGGAGATTTGGCTTTTCCGGGATTTTTCGGTCTGACTGAGTTTCAACAAGATCCCACGCCTCTTTTTCTTCTAGAATTTTTGCCATTAACCTGGCGTGAAGAGCATGGCCGGCACGATGAGCAATGATATGGCCTTGAAGAGGATGCCCAAGAAGAGAAAAATCTCCAATCAGGTCAAGAATTTTATGCCGGACAAATTCGTCGCGAAACCGTAGGCCTTCTTTATTGAGAAGGTTGTTCTGATCAATAACCACTGCATTCTCAAGCGACCCGCCTTGAATCAGGCCCTGTTTCTGCAATTCTTCAAATTCGTTTAAAAATCCAAATGTTCTGGCAGCGGCGATCTCGCGAACAAAAGATTTGCGGGTCAGAATCAAATCATATTCTTGCTTGCCAATCATAGGATGATTGAATTCAATCGAATAACTAATTCTAGTTTCCGGACAAGGGTGAATCGAAATTGACTTTTCATTCTCCTCAATTTCAATCGATTTTAAAATACGCAAAAATGATCTTTTCCCGCTCTGTTTTACAATACCTCCTTCAGAAATAAGCTTTACGAAAGGGAGAGCGCTTCCATCCATAATTGGAATTTCAACGTCATCCAGTCGAATGGTCATATTATCGATGCCTAAACCATAAAGGGCGGAAAGAATATGTTCGACCGTGTGGACCTGAGCGGAATCTGGAATTCCCAGAGTGGTAGATAAGGTCGTCTTTGTGATATGATGAACCGAAGCTTTAAGCCGGATCTCTTTCTTTTTTTGTGCTGATACAAAAAAGATTCCAGAAAATGGGGGCGCAGGGAGCAGAGTCATTCGAACTCTTTTCCCAGAGTGTAATCCGATCCCTTCGATTTCGATTGATTTTGAAATGGTTTGTTGATAGTGTGCCATGGAAATTCCCTTATTTAAAAATAACTTAAAGCAATTATTGTGCTAGAATTTTTATTAACATAAATATTTGATTTTTATAATAAATTTTATATTTCAAAAGTACCGCTGTTGTAGGAATGCCACCTGAACAGAGGGGATATGTATTTTTTTTGCAACAGCCTCCCCCATTCATTCGATTCATTTAAGGCGAGAAATAATGGAAGAAGCGTCATTGTTTTTGAAGAAAATCCTATTGTATCAGCAGAAAGGCAAAGCGCTGGACGTGGCGATGGGAAGAGGGAGAAACAGCCTCTTTCTCGCCCGGAATGGCTATCAGGTCGACGGAATCGAATTATCCAGAGAAGCCATCTCTGATTCAAAAGCGGTATTCGCCAGGAATCATATTTCGGTCAATATTATTGAAGCCGATCTTGAAAAAATTGCTCTCGCTCAAGACTCCTATGATCTGGTGATCTGTTTTTTCTACCTGCAACGAAACCTTCTGCCTCAAATCCGGTCTGCCGTTAAAAAAGAGGGATTCGTGGTCTACGAAACATTTCTCATTGATCAACATCTGAAGCATGGCTCTCCCGGAAGAAAAGAATTTTGTTTTGAACATAATGAGCTTCTTCATTTTTTTGAGGATTTCAGGATTCATTATTATGAGGAAGGTGTGGGCGAAAATAACAAGATAACCGCGAGAATCATTGCCCAAAAAAAATAAATTTTTTGTATTGATTTCGCCAGGAATAATTTTTATAATGAAAATCTGCTTGTTTTTGACAAAAGCGGGAATTTACGCGTCAGTTCTAAGGTTAAAACGAATCGAAACTAGCCAATGGAGGATTAAAAAGATGGCTTTATATATTACAGATGAATGCATCTCCTGTTCCGCTTGCCTGCCGGAATGTCCAAACGAGGCAATCTTTGAAAATCGGACTGAAGCGGAATCGAAGGGCCATCCCGTAACACCTGGACACGGGGAAAATGGAGATATTTATGTGATTTCGCATGAATTATGTACGGAATGTGTAGGATTTCACGATCAGCCAAAATGTGCCGAAGTGTGTCCCATTGATAATTGTTGCATACTCGATCCCGCTCATCCCGAGAGCAAAGAAGACTTGCTGGCCAAAAAGGACAGGCTTCATCCAGAAGAAGCGGCACACTGAATTTCAGAAAATAACAGGATTAAAGATGGGAGGAATCTAATTCCTCCTTTTTTTTTACTCTTCATGACATCGTCTAAAGTTTTCAAATTATCCGATCTGCCTAAAGAGGGCGTAAAAATCATTGAATTGAAGGGATTTGAAATTGCGCTATTTCACGTTGAACAGGGAGTTCGCGCCATTTCGAATATTTGTCCACATAGTGGAGGTTCTTTGGGTCAAGGATTACGCGTGGGGGAGACGATTATCTGTCCGCTTCATTTCTGGAAATTCAATCTGAAAACAGGAAAGTCATCCAATCAGCCGACTTACTGTGTCGATACTTATCCGGTGACCATCGAGGAAGACTGGATTGTATTGGAATTGCCCGAAGAAGACCTCGAGGAGTGAGTTTAGGCTAGAAATTCCGGAAATGGCCCGTTATCGGCGGTTCACAGCTCTAATTCCATGTTCCAGTACAAATAATCCCTCCATGTCTCAGGCGTATGTTTAATTCCAATCGTAATGGTCAGCGAAGGGCTCCATTTAGGCCTGACCGGTTTCTTAATCAATTTCATTCCCGCTTCTTCCGGCGTTCTGCCGCTCTTATAATGGTTGCATCGAATGCAGGCTGTCACAATATTTTCCCAGGTTTTACGCCCTCCTTTGGCAATGGGAACAACATGATCAAAAGTTAACTCCTCTGTACGGCATTTTTTCCCGCAATATTGGCACGTATGTTTATCCCTTGTAAATATATTCACCCGGGTGAATTTGACTACGCGATGATTCTGATGGGGCCGGATATGATAGAGCAGTCTGACTACTGAAGGGAGCTTAATACTAAAAGAGATTGAATGAATCTCACGACTATATTCTTCGAGTATTTCAACCTTTCCCTGGAAAAAGAGAATAAGTGCTTTTTTCCATGACAGGACCCGCAGCGGCTCGTAGGTTGCGTTTAGGAGAAGAGTTTGTTCCATGGCTATTTCATGGGGCTTACGTCGCCCCCTTCAACGGAAAAACCGTTGAAGCTTCCCCTCTTGCTCGCATGGCTCGCTGTATTAAAACATCGCGCAAGCAGATTGTGTTTCCGTTCTTAAAGTTCCTCGAGAAATGTCTTCTCATTAAACAACTTTCTTTTCATGATGTTTGTAAAAGGGAAGGGAAGTCACTTCGGCTTTAATATTTCCATTGGGAAGGCCAATTTCAACCGTCGTCCCCGGCTCAAGAAATTGGCGATTAAGATAGCCAAGCGAGATTCCTCGACGGAGGAAAGGAGAATAAAGAGAGCTGGTGATCCGGCCGATGTTCTTATCTCCGGAATATATGGACGCATTCTTTTCAAGAATGACCTGATCGGAGAAGAATCCCGTTAAAGCCCGATTGGCATGTCCCAGGTAGTGGAGTCTTGCAATGGTCTCCTGTCCGATATAACACCCCTTGGTATAACTTACAGCCGTTTTTTCCAGGCCTGCTTCCTGGGGAAGGATTTCTTCTGAAAGCTCTTTTCCATAAATCGGAATTCCCGATTCGACACGAATCGTTTCGAACGTTTCCGCTGAGGCAGAGGTCAGGCCCAAAGGTGAGCCGATTTCAAGCAGTTTAGCCGAAAATATTTCGCCATGGGGAGAGGGAATGAGAAGATCAAACCCCATTTCGCCCGTCCAATCGTTTCGATGGACCTCAACCGGCACATTTCCTATTAGAAACGACTTAAAATGAAAGGGCAGAAGGTCAAGGATGGCTTCTTGGATCAATTTGCGAAGGACTTCCCCAGACCGGGGTCCCTGAACGGAAAAGAGGGAAAATTTTTCAGTCAGATCTTCCAACTGCGCATCAGATCCGATCTTGAATTTTTTGAGGATAAGGAGCGTTTTCTCTCTCAGATCGGGATGGAGAATGACGAGAAGATGATCCGGATACGCACAGACTCTCCCTTCCGAAGCGATTTTCCCTTTTACTGTCGGAAAGAGGGTATAAAGAGACGATCCTTCGGCAAGAGTACTAATATCATTTGAAGTAATTCCCTGCAGAAATTTGACACGATCCTTCCCCTTGACGCTGATTTTGCCGTACGGGCTGAAATTAAAAAGCGCGGCTGAATTTCGGACGGCTTCATATTCATTTTGAAAATTGAGAAATCGTTTTGAAGTTTCTCCGGGCATTTGATGCGGTTGGGAAGAGGAATCGGCCATACCTTCAGTATATCTGAAAATGGGGAGCGAATCAATCGGGATGGGAGAAGTCCGGCACCTTCAGGGAGTAAGATCGATCTTTAATTTTCCCCCAATCATCAAGGGAGGTTTTTAAAAAGACTGAGACAATTTCAGGATCAAACTGACTCTCCGCATGACTCTTGATCTCTTCGACCGCCCTTTCCATCGATAACGCCTTCCGATACGGCCGGTTCGAAGTGATACAATCAAATGTATCACAAATAGCAAATAGCCTTGCCCCAAGAGGAATCTTGTCTTTTTTCAGTCCTCTGGGGTATCCGGTGCCGTCAAACCGCTCCTGGTGAGAAAGAACAATTTCAGATCCTCCTCTCAAAAACGGGATATCCTTTAACAGGGAATAGCCGATCTGCGGATGTTTCTTCATCTCCACCCACTCTTCAGAAGTCAGTTTTCCCGGCTTTAGCAGGATGGCATCTGACACGCCGATTTTTCCTATGTCATGAAGCAGTGCGCCTTGTCCGATGATTTGAAGATTATGCGAGTCGATCCCCGCTTTTTTTGCAAGATAAAGAGTATAGTCCCTGACCCGTTTGGAATGAGCCTGGGTCTCATGTTCACGTGCATCGAGGGCGTTGACAAGCGCCTCAAGTGTTTCCCTGTGAGAAGTGTCGACGATCTTCAGGGCATCAGTCAGCATGTTGGCCTGGGCGTTAACTCTCTCCTCCATCGTCTTGACATAGTTCTTGTCTTCGATTTTCTTTTTCTGCTTTTCGATCGTCCGTGTCAGCGTTTCACGTATCTCTTGGGATTGAAAAGGTTTAATGATATAATCAATCGCTCCAGCCTGAAACATTTTTGTGGCCGTTTGAGCGTCGGCTGACGCGGTAATCATGATAAAAGCCAGATGTGGCTGTGAGGGGAGAACCGATTTGATCAGTTGATACCCGTCAAGAACGGGCATTCGAACATCGCAGAGGACGATATCAAATGGCTCCTGATTTAAAAGGGTTATTGCTTCGAAACCGTTTCTGACCGACTGGTGCGGGAAGCCAAAGCCATGAACAATTTTTTCCAAAATATCGCGGATGTTTTCTTCATCATCGACGATGAGAATTCTCGGCGAACCTTCAAGCAGACTGGACGAACCCACTCCATGCCTTTCTTATTCAATTTTTAAGTCCTTTTTCAGAAATCCAATTCAAAAAAAGGGGAACTGATTGACGAAACAAAAAAAGCGTTATGCATTCTTAATAGCAGGCGTAATCCTAGCATTTTTTGCCTATCTTTTCTATTTAAAAGTCATTATTACCACCAAAATTGAAGGGAAAAAATGGAATCTCCCGTCGAAAGTTTATTCCGCTCCGTTTGGACTCTATCCCGGCCAGATGATAGGAGGGAGTCACCTCGTGGAACGATTGAATCGTTTGGGATATCGTTTAAACCAGGGAGAGTTGAAGGGAAAAGGGGAATATACGTTTGAAGGCAGCCAGATTGTCATATCTCTGCATGATTTTCCTTATCCGGGAGAGCCTTTCAAGGGGTTTCCTCTGAAACTGGGGCTGGACCAGGGGAAAATTTTGAAAATGTCGCGGCTTGATACAGGAGAAGAGATTTATTTTCAGGAGCTGGAACCTGAACTCATTGCCGGCTTTTTTGAAAACAGCTGGGAGGAACGAACGCTTCGAAAGCTCAATGAAATTCCTCCCGTTCTTGTTCGCTCAATCGTTGCGATTGAGGATGAACGTTATTATGAACACCATGGCATTGATTTAAAGAGTATCCTAAGAGCCCTTTTCACGAATCTCCGCTCTCGTGAAATTGTTCAAGGAGGGAGCACGCTGACGCAGCAACTGGTAAAGAATTTCTTTCTCAATCAGAAACGAACCTTTACTCGAAAAATAAATGAAGCGTTGATGGCGCTTCTCATCGAACAGCGATACAGCAAGGAGCAAATTCTTGAAATCTATTTAAATGAAATTTACTGGGGACAAAAGGGTTCTGTCGGCATATTCGGCATCGGAAAAGCGGCCGAGTTTTATTTCGACAAGGAGGTCCATGAACTCTCAATCAGCGAATCGGCCCTGCTGGCCGGGATCATCCGGGCACCCAATCATCTTGATCCGCACAAGAATTTTAAAAGAGCGATCGAACGCCGTAATGTGGTGTTGCGAAAATTACTCGATTTGAAATGGATTTCAACAAATGAATTTCGTACGGCAATGTCCGAAAAGATCCAGATTCGCGAAACACCTGAAGGCGGACATGCGGCCCCTTTTTTTGCCGATCTGGTTAAACAGCAGTTATCGGCCAATTATTCCTCTTCGCTGATCAATACCGAAGGATTAAAAATATTCACAACACTTGATGTTGAAATGCAAAAGAGAGCGGATCAACAATTGAAAAAGGATTTGAACGTTCTTGAAAACACTTTTCCGCAGTTGAAGCATTCCGATTCCTCCCAGGAGCTTGAAGGATGTTTGATCGCAATTTCACCCCATACCGGGCAGGTTGTGGCACTCGTCGGCGGGAGAAATTATCAGACGAACCAGTTTAACCGTGTGACCCAGGCGCATCGTCAGCCCGGTTCGATCTTTAAGCCGATTGTCTATCTAACGGCATTTGAACAGGCATTGAAAAATAGTTCTTCCGAATCCATCACCCCGGCCAGCTTGATTGAAGACTCTCCAGTGACCCTGACGTTTGATGGAAAAAGCTGGTCGCCTCAAAACTATGACCAGCTATTTCATGGTATAGTGACTGTAAGAAAAGCGCTTGAAAATTCGATGAACGTCCCGACTGTCAAGCTCGCGATGAAGGTAGGTCTTGAGAATATCATTCAGACTGCCCGAAATCTCGGAATCGAGAGTCCGTTGCGAGCGACTCCGTCGCTGGCACTCGGTTCATATGAAGTCACCCCTTTCGAAATGGTGACAGCCTACACCGCATTAGCCAATCAGGGAATCCGGCCGGAGCTTCAGACGATAAAGATGGTCACCGACGCCAATGATAAGATCATGGAAGGGAAAAATCTGGAGGTCAGGCAGGCGGTTTCTCCACAGTCGGCCTTTCAGGTAACACACCTTTTAAAAGGAGTCATTGAAAGTGGAACGGGAAAAAGGGTTCATGAAATGGGGTTTCCCTGGGAAGCCGCCGGCAAAACCGGGACAACCAATGATTACAATGACGCCTGGTTTGTCGGATATACCCCTGATCTTCTCACCTTGGTCTGGGTCGGTTTTGACCAGGGAGAGAAATTGAATCTGACGGGAGCTGCAGCCGCACTTCCAATCTGGGTTGATTTTATGAAGGAGGCGCTCGAAGAATTTCCAAATTCAGAATTTGTCGCTCCTCCCAAGGTCCGTTTGCTTAAGGTGGTTCCGACTACGGGTCTTCCATGGGTTCCGGAATGCGGATCGGAATTTATCTCAGAGGCTTTTCTTGAAGGGACGGAACCGACGGTGAATTGCGCCGGGAAAGCGAACCATTCCTGACGTGAAAAACACTGACTCTCGAAAGAGCGGTTGAAGTCGTCTGAACGGAGATTCGGCGAAATGCGGTTATCCTTCAACCATTGAGGCGGCTTAAGATGAGGATGTCTTTCGGCGTCGTTGGAGCGAAGACAACTTCAACCACTCTGTCAGGCAAGCTAAATGGAGGAAAAAACGTTCGTGAGAATTGATCAGGTAAGGTTTATAATCTTTTTTTGTTGTGTTTCTCTTTATGTAGTTGGCTGTGCACCGGTCCGCGAAGTCTCTTCTCCGCCGCCCCTTTCATTCCCCCCGCCCGCGCCGCCTCTGTCAGGGAGCGAAAACAGGAATTCCAGGGAAGACTCCCCGCGAAGGATGGCGTCGCTCCATCTCACGGAAAAAGGGAAGGGGGAACTGGAGCAGGGAGAATTGAAAAAGGCGATGGATCGTTTTGAAAAGGCGATCGGACTCGATTCCGAGAATGCCGCAGCGTACTATTATTTTGCCGAAGCGCGCTTCCTGCAAAAAGATTATCGGCAGTCACTGACGCTTCTTGACCGGGCCGAACAATTGGTGACCGGAGACGCCGGCTGGCAGGTGAAAATTTATCTGCTTCAAGCGAAAAATTACGAATCGGCCGGAGACAGGGGAGAGGCGGTCAGGCGATATCAGAAAGTCCTTACGATTGATCCGGAGAATCTCGAAGCGATCAAACGGCTAAAATAGAGAGAATTTTAAAAGACCGGGCATTGGCTTGCTCTCTGTCGTTCCAGTCGCTCTCCGCGACAGCGGAGATCGGCGGGGGTATCCATGCCCCCTCCCGCTTGACCTTACAAGGCAAAGGCCAGTGGGGCTTCCCCCTTTCGATCTGCTCGTCATGCCCGATCGGTCCTTTCACGAACGTTCGCTCATCGAATCATGAGAGGTGCCATGGGAATTAATTCGTAATAGAAGAGTACAAACGGTCTCCGGCTTTAGATCGACTCGAGAAACTTTAGTATTTCGACCCTGTTTTATTTTAGGAATTACCGTTTCTATTCAGGGATGTATCCGCGGCGTGAGGAGTTTTCGGAGATCGACTTGACCTGCATGAACTGGAGAAGATAATCGGGACCACCTGTTTTCATTCCCATTCCGGAAAGGTTAAATCCGCCAAAGGGGTGGCGACCCACCATGGCACCTGTAATCTTTCTGTTGAGATAAAGGTTTCCGGCATGAAATGCATCCTTCGCTTTTTCCAGATGTGACGGTTTTCTTGAATAGACCCCTCCTGTGAGAGCAAAAAGTGAATCGTTGGCAATCGTCAGGGCATGGTCGAACGTTTCGGCCTTAAAGAGAGCGAGCACGGGGCCGAATATTTCTTCCTGGGAAAGTGGCGAATCAAGCGGAACATTTTCAAAAATGGCCGGACCGATGAAATGGCCTGGCTCCTTGCCTTCGCGAATATAAACCGTATCGGCCTCTTTTTGTCCCGTTGCAATGTACGATTCAATTTTCAATTTCGCATTCTGGTCAATAACCGGACCGATATCGGTGGAAGGAGATTGCGGGTCGCCTCTGATGAGATCGCGGGCGACTTCTTTTAACCTTCGGACAAACTCCGGATAAATCCCTTGGTGGACAATGACTCTGGAACAGGCCGAGCATTTCTGCCCCTGGAAACCAAATGCGGAACCGGTGACACCCTGGATTGCTTCATCCAGATCGGCGCTTTCATCGATGATGATTGCGTTTTTCCCTCCCATTTCCGCGATGACTCTCTTAAAATGCTTCTGCCCTTTCTGGATATTCGAAGTGACCTCGAGAATATGACGCCCCACCTCATTGGAACCGGTAAATGTGATCAGCGGAATTTCGGGGTGTCGAATCAAAAATTCCCCAATTACTTTTCCTTCACCAGGAAGAAATTGTAGAACACCTGGAGGAACCCCTTCTGCCAGAAAAATGTCAACCAGCCTGGATCCGAGGATCGGACTCAGGGATGACGGTTTATAGATTACGCAATTTCCTGCAACCAGGCCGGATGCGATCATTCCGGTAGAGAGGGCGAGAGGAAAATTCCAGGGGGGTATTGCCGCTACCACGCCAAGCGGCTGAAGCAGGAGCTGATTGTTCTCTCCCGGATATGAAGAGACAAGATCTCTCCTGCTATAGTGGCCGCCAAGCCGAATCATTTCATTGGCATAATAATTCAGAAAATCAATGGATTCACAGACATCTCCATCTGCTTCTATCCAGTTCTTACCCACCTCCAGGATCTCAAGCGCAATGAGATGAGAACGGATTTTTTGAAAATGACGGGCAACGCGACGCAGGAGTTCAACCCGTTCGCCGACAACGCTTTTCTTCCAATCTTGAAATGCCATTAAAGCCACTTGCACTGCCGAATGACCTTCGTTAATTCCGGCTTGGGAAACTTTGCCTAGTACCTGGGACGGCATTGCGGGATTAACGGATTTCAGTGTCCGCTGGGAGTTGACTTTCTCGCCATGGATGACAAGTGGGACGTTCGGAATCTCTTTCACCAATCCAGAAATGACCTGTTTAAGCTCTGACTCTATGGCCTCTCTTTTTTTCTGATCGGAAAAGTCGAGAGGGGGTTCGTTTTTAAAGAGAGGTTGAAAAGTGAAAGGGAAGCGATGGTTAACCGGATCCGAGGCAGACGGTGAATTCAGGGCATCAGGCGTAACAGATATTCCAGTAAAAGTCGTCGTAAGAATAGATTGGTTTGCGCTGTTTTCCATTAGACGACGAATCAGATAGGCCATTCCCGGCAGGATTTCACCTGTCGGGGCGTAGATTCGAACAGAATGTCCCAGCTCGACAAGGGCTATTTGGAGCGGATCAGCCATGCCGTAGAGCATCTGAATTTCAAGGTGGTCTTTGGTAAATCCGGAAAGTTCATTTATGGCGATGGCTGACGAAAGGGTGCGAATGTTGTGGCTTCCGATAATCGTCCTGATTAATGGAGAATGACCGAGTAGAAATTCGACCCCCTTTTCAATCTGTAAATCGGTCTCTCCTTTATTGAGAAACACCGGAATCGGCCAATTCTTCTGCAAAGCCTGAGCGATTTCATAATCCCAGTATGCGCCTTTCACCATGCGGATCATGATCGGGCGATTACGCGATTCCGCCCATTTTACAAGACCATTCAAATCTTCAGGCGATCTCGCCAGATAATTCTGAATCGCAATTCCGGCATGCGGTTTTTCGCGAAAGGATTCTTCTTCCAGCAAGGTTGTAAACGTCTTGATGATCAAATCTTTAAGATAATGCGATTCCATATCAAGAATGACCGCAACACCAAGCGCTTTGGCCTTTTCAAAAATGGGCCGAAGCAGTTCCACGGACGTTCGGATGGTATTGTCCCAGTCGGCAGGATTGAGCCGGTGATTCAAGGAAGAGAGTTTCACCGAAATCTGGGCTCCTTTTCGTTCGGATGGGAACTCATGTAATTTTTCCAGCAGTTCAAGATAATGGTTCTGGCAGGCGATTCCTTCGGAACTGGAAAGCGTGGTTTCTCCCAAAAGGTCAACGGAAACACTTCTATCGCTCTTCTGAAGTCGGTAAATTGCGGGAATGGCCTCTTTAAAGTTCTTTCCTAAAATAAACCTGGATGCGAGGGATTCCACCATGGAACGAATCGAACGGGCGGCAATGGGATTCAGGACTGTTCCCTTCTCGGCCCATTTCAATCCCTGTCGAAATGACGCCGGAAATTGGTCCAACTTCTCTGAAAGATACTCAAGAAAGACGGCGATCACCTCCTGATCTGATTTCAGAGAGGGGAGGACATCGATAAAACGGAAAAGAGAAGATCTAAGAGCATTATTCTTTAAAGAGAGTGAGATCAGGCTATCTGTCAGATGGTTGCGGGTGAGCGCTGACAGAAGAGACGGCCTTTGATTTAAACGCTCGATGATTTTTCCACCGATCTCACTTATTTTATTTTCAAGTTCGTCCGATGAATATTTCTCCATTTCATAAGTATGGGATTCGATTGGACCTTTGTCAAGAATCGACCGAGGAAAACGGCTCAGAGGAACGTGGGCCAAGCTGTTGAACCCAATAGATAGGGTGAACAGGCCCTTTCGCGGCCGCCACATCCATGGCCTAAAATGCCGTGGCGAGCCGCGAACGGAGGGCGGCGAGAACCAAAATCGCAGCCGCGCGTGCCAGTGAATCCCTTTCCATTGGGTTCAATAACTGAAGGAGATTTCTCTCTCTTCAGTCTTGCCCGGAATCTCAAACAATCTTTCTTCGACTATCATTAATCCAGCCTCTGGTGGGCCAAGCGGAATTTTTTTTATATGCTATCCTTATACAGAACAGGACTCCATAAAAAAGGAAAGGGATTATTTTGTTTGCGATACTGCTAGTAGAAGATAAAGAAAGCATGGCTCAAATGCTTATGACCGCCCTGAAAACAGAGGGTTACGAAGTGACATGGGCCGCCAACGGGAGGGAAGGAGTTGCCAAATTCAAGGAAAATCGCTTCGATCTGGTCATTAGCGATCTGAAACTCCCTTACCAGACCGGATTGGACATCCTGACGCTGGTAAAAGAGACCCGGCCCGAAGTGCCGGTGATATTGATGACAGCCTTTGGAACCGTTGAAACAGCGGTCAGGGCGGTGAAAGACGGGGCATTTGACTTCATCACCAAGCCATTTGAACCGGACCACCTTCTCCTTCTGGTTAAAAAGGCGTTGGAAGGTCAAAAACTGTTATCGGAAAAGATGTTCTTGAAGGACGAATACTCAGAAAATTTGAATTTTCCGAAAATTATCGGAAAAAGCCCTAAATTAATGGAAATGCTGGAGATTGTGAAAAAGGTATCGCAGAACAAGACCACGGTGTTGCTGGGAGGAGAAAGCGGAACCGGAAAGGAACTGATCGCCAAGGCGCTCCACATATTAAGTCCGCGAAAAGATGCCCCTTTTATCGCGCTCAACTGTGCGGCAATCCCAAAAGATCTGCTGGAATCAGAACTTTTTGGACATGAAAGAGGTTCGTTCACAGGGGCGACTGAAAAGAAATTGGGGAAGTTTGAGCTTGCGGACAAGGGGACGCTATTTCTTGATGAGATTGGAGACATGGACCTCGGCCTCCAGGCGAAACTCCTCAGGGTTCTTGAGGAGCATGAAATGATGCGGGTTGGCGGCACTCATCTGGTCAAAGTGGATGTTCGTGTTATCGCCGCAACCAATAAAGATCTCAATGTGGAAATTGCCAACAAGACCTTTCGGGAAGATCTCTACTTCCGTTTAAATGTGTTTCCCATAGTGATTCCGCCGCTTCGCGAGCGAAAGGAAGATATTCTCCCTCTGGCGGAATATTTTATCGACTACTACTGCAAAGAGATGAGGAAAGAGGTAAAAACCCTTTCGGAGGCGGCGGCAAGAGAGCTACAGGAACATTCCTGGCTGGGAAATATCCGCGAACTTCAAAATAGCATCGAGAGATCGGTCATCCTTTCCGACAAAGAGATTCAACCTCTCCACTTAGGGCTAAGAACGCTCGAAACCTTCAGGGATGGAGAGCTCTCGCAAGAACTTCCTTTAGGAGGGGGTCTGATGGAAGCCAGTGCCCGGGCGGGCAAGTTAGTGGAGTCGAAACTCATCAAGAGGGTATTGGAACAGACCGAAGGGAACAAGACCAAAGCCGCTGAAATCCTTAAGATCAGTTTCAAAACGCTCCATCTCAAGGTAAAAGAATATGGTTTGGAATAGACAAATGGGTAAGAGCTCCCTTACCGAAGCTTCCATGAAAAAGAGAGGGATCATTTTTAAAATATGTATAAGTCATTGAGTATTATCTGTTTTTATAAAACATATCCTGGCACGCCAGTTGCATTTTGTCTTTTTAGCAACGAAAGTTTTACATGGAAAAAAACGCAATGAATAAATTAATGAATAAATTAATGAATAACAAGGGGTTTACAATGATCGAAATGATGATTGTTGTCGCCATTATTGGTGTTTTAGCGGCGTTGTCAGCTCCATCGTACAATCGATTTATCGCGCATCAACGGTTAAACGGAGCGACACGGGAAATCTATTCTGTTATGAAGGGAATCCGGGTATCCGCGATCAAAGAAGGGACCCAATATGCCATCTTCCCCAATACGTCGACCCAGTTGGAGGTCATTGTTCCACCGACAAACTATATTGCCTTTTCAGATGCGGTGAATGCGGGTATCAATCCTCCCTTTACGGTCCAAAGTACCTATGATTTAAGTACGTTAGGTTATACCGGTGTTTCGGTCACTGCGACATCGATTGTTCCAATATTTCAACGTACAGGTTTTGTATCTACGGTGGATACTTCGGGAAGTACTCCGCTATTTTCGCATACGACGACACCCGGGAATTTTGTTTTTACAAGCAGCTACGGTGAGACCAAACAAATATCCATTAACATGGCAGGACACGCTTTAATTCAATAATTGGGAAACTAAAATGTCCATTCGTCTGAATCAATCTGGTCAAAACGGTTTTACGTTGGTCGAGGTCCTCATTGCGCTGGCTGTCATGGCCATGGGCCTGTTGATGGCGGCAAATCTTCAAACGACTGCGATCGCGGGAAACAAGAATTCCTCTTCGATGAGTGTCGGTACGCTTCTTGGTCAGCAGGCGCTTGAACAGCTCCAGACTTATAGCTCTGCCGCAGACCCTTCGTTGACGGCAGGAACTCATACCGCAGGCACGGAGGTGGTGAATCACCCCTCCTTAATTCCGGATACCACCTTCAACGGGATTGTTTATACCCGACAATATTCGGTCGCGACGGATAGTCCGACATTAGGCATTCGAACCATAACTTTAAATGTTCAATGGAGTGATAAGACCAGCCATCAGGTGACACTGGTAGGAAGGATGGTTCCTTAATTATGGAATCGAATAAACCCGTATTAAGAAATAATTCAGGTTTTACGTTGACAGAAATCATGGTCACCGTGGCGATCTTTGCCATTGTCCTGACAGCGGTATTCGCAACTTTTACCAGCCAGTTTAATTCGTATCAGACGCAGGAAGATGTGGCCACGGTGCAGGAAGACATCCGGAGCGCGGCTGAAACACTGACTCGCGATATACGCAATGCCGGTTACGGTGTTGGGTTAGGGGAGGGAATTAATGTCATCGCTGCGGCAACCCCCAGTTCAATTTCTTTAAACCTGGCTTCAAGTACCTCGTCCACTTTTGTGACTTCCGCAAACTTTTCAAATCCTTCTGCGAATGTCTTTATATTCTCTGTGGCTTCCACTTCGGGATTCCAGATGAGTCAACCTTATAACGTGGTCGACATCCGGACAAAGTCGGTCATTATGGGAAAAAATGCCGGTGATAAAATTACCGCTATCGGACCTGGAAACAGCCTGACCTTTTCCGGCAACCTTTCAACCGGTGTTTTAAACGTGGGAAATGTGGTGGTTTCTCCCGGGGTTTCGTCTTCGGGCTATACACCGGTCGTCTATTCTGTTTCGGCGGGTACCACGACGCTAACCCGGACCGATTTTGTAAGTGGAGCGATGGAATTAAGCAGGAATGTCAAGAGTCTGGTCCTTAATTACACTTTGACGGATGGGACCAGTACCTCTGCTCCCACCGCGGGTCAGTTAGGCCTGATCGCATCTGTCAATTTTACGATTAATGGCGAAACGAGTAACCAGATTTCAAAACTTAGCGGCGTAAAACGGGCTCGCACGGTCAATGTGATTGTAGCTTTACGAAATTAAGAATTTTTTCGGATTGAAGGAGTCTGAAATGAAAAGAGGAATGAATCAGATCGAATTGAATGAAAAAGGTTCAATTATGATGATTACCCTCATCTTATTGCTTCTGGCTACGATTATCGGATTTGTCGCTATAAAAACGGCAACAACCGGCATGTCGATGGCGGGTAGCTACAAGACCGGAATGCAGGCATTTTATACAGCGGATGCGGTGACCAAGAATGCGATCGCCAATGTGACCACATTCGATATGATTCAATTTCCAACGACCCTTTCAAGTATTACCATCACCGATCCCGGACTTCCGGGAACGACGTCATTAAGTACACTTTTCCCGGCGGCTCAGCTCAGATCGACCGTGAGTTATCTTTCAACCGGAGCGCCTCCCGCTGGAACCAGCAGCCGGTACTTTCAAACGAACTATTTTTTAATTCAGACCTCGGTAAGGGGAACCAATAACGCTCAGGAAACGCAGGAGACGCTATACGCCTC
>JACQBW010000017.1 GCA_016194305.1 Nitrospirota bacterium
GCTCCTCGGGAGCAGAGGATCGTAAATTTTGGAGAACATAGGTTATGAAACCCAATCGTAGTATTCATGTCATTCTTCTTCTATTTCTTGTTCTGGCAAGTTGCAGTGGTGGAGGAGGCGGTGCCGCGGCACCGGTTACACCTCCTGCAAAGAAAATAGTTCCCAAATATGTTTATGTTGCAAATCTAGCAAGTGGAACCATTTCTGAACTGACCATTGATGCAACCAGCGGAAAGCTGACTTATGTGACTTATATTTCTTCGGACCCGATCGGGTTGGCATCGGCCCAACCTACGTCTATAGCAGTGGTTCCATCAGATAAATATGCATACGTCAGTAACTCAGGCACCAATAACATTTCGCAATTTACAATCGGAACTGATGGATCTCTTACCGCAATGTTAACTCCAACGATCTCTGCTGGATCGGAACCGATATCAGTTGCGGTTGATCCGTCCGGAAAATATCTCTATGTAGCAAATCATGGCGTCGATACTACGACAGATATTGGAAATGTATCACAATACTCTATTCAATCTGATGGATCTCTTACTGCAATGTCAACTCCAACGATCTCTGCCGGGATAAATCCCCAATCACTTGCGGTCGACCTATCAGGTCAGTATCTTTATGTAGTCAATTCATCCGATAACACTGTTTCTCAGTTTATAATTTCCTCGTTGGATGGGAGTCTTACTCCGATGACCACACCTGTGGTTCCATCAGGGACAACTCCTTGGGCAATTTCGATTGATCCCACGAACAAATATGTTTATGTTGCAAATTATTGTGGAAGCTGTGGCAGCTATGACGTGTCACAGTATACTATTGGGTTGCAGGGAAGTCTCCCGACGAGCGTCACCACAACTGCGACGGCAGGCACAAATCCGTATTCCATTGCCGTGGATCCAACCGGTAAATATGTTTATGTGGCCAATATCGGAGGCAGCGCCGGCAGTCTAAGCGGTACGCTTTCGCAATATACGATTGCAAGTGATGGAAGTGCGGTCCCTATGAGTTCGCCTACAGCGGACACTCAAGGTTCCCCGACCTCGGTTACGGTCGACCCATCAGGCAAATATGTTTACGCAACTAATGCCGCCAATAACACTGTTTCTCAATTTTCAATTGGCACAAATGGAAACTTGAGTTCGATGAGTCCCTCTACTGTAGATCTAGATCCCTTGAGTGCTGGAACGAGTCAATCTCCCAGTTTCATTGTTACTGTTGGGGCGTTACAATAGATTAAAGTGACGAATCATCTTATAAGTTTCTAAAGGATTAACTATGACAATTCAAAGGTTCTATCTTGTGTTCGTAATTATATTAACAATAATTTTTCCATGTTCCATTGCTACGTCTACCGAACGCGATCCGCTCCTTGCGCGCGTGCCGAAGGATCTCCTCCCGAAAGTGAAAGAGGCCAAGAGTCCCATCGCGGAAACTCCGGAAAATATCGCCAAGGGAAAAGAGATCTACAATGGCAAAGGGACTTGCTATGTCTGTCATGGAAAAGAAGGAAAAGGGGACGGTACCGCCGCTGCAGGTCTGGAACCTTCTCCCAGGAATTTTACCAATCCGGCATTCCATGCCGCAAGGACGGACGGCGAGCTCTATTGGATCATTAAAAATGGGAGTCCCGGAACCGCAATGATCCCGATGATCGGAAGCACGATTGACGAAGAAGAAGCGTGGTATGTACTGCTTTATGAACGTAGTTTCAATAAAAAATAATCCCGTTATTGGCTTGACACGGTATTTGTATTTCGATATCATCCAAGGATGATGATCATGGTACTTCTAGCTTAATTTTACGAAATTTCAAAGAAAGAAAGTTTTCTGAGATTAAGCAATTCGGTGGAATGATTTAGATCAATTGCAACCACCAAAAAAAAGTGCTAAATAGTCCAGAGTTGAAAACCCTGTGCTTTTTGCATAGGGTTTTTTTTTGAAAAAGGAGCAATTTATGAGCAAACTGAACCATCTTTTTACCTCTGAATCTGTCACCGAAGGCCATCCCGATAAAATTGCCGACCAGATTTCTGACGCTGTTCTTGACGCGATCATTGCCCAGGATCCGACCTGCCGGGTGGCTTGTGAAACACTTTTGACGACAGGGCTTGCCTTTGTTGCGGGAGAGATCACCACTTCCTGTTACGTTGAAATTCCGGATGTTGTTCGGGAGACCATCAAGAATATCGGCTACACCCGGGCCAAATATGGATTTGACTACGAAACGTGCAGTGTGATGACTTCGATCCATAATCAGTCACCCGATATTGCCATGGGAGTGGATACCGGTGGTGCCGGGGATCAGGGACTGATGTTTGGATATGCGACAAATGAAACTCCGGAGCTGATGCCAATGCCCATTTTGCTCGCCCATAAACTGACCCGGAAGCTGACCGAACTGAGAAAAAACAATACACTCGATTTTTTGCGACCTGACGGAAAATCCCAGGTCACGATTGAATATCTCGACGGGAAACCGCGCTATGTCAATACCGTGGTGATTTCGACCCAGCACTCTCCCGAAGTCAAGACCGAAGTCCTTCGCGAAGCGATTTTGGAACAGGTGATTAAACCGACCATTCCAGCGGAATTGATAGACAAGAAGAAAATCATCTATCATATCAATCCGACCGGCAGGTTTGTGACCGGAGGTCCGATGGGAGATACCGGATTGACCGGAAGAAAGATTATTGTCGATACCTACGGCGGAGCAGGCCGTCACGGAGGCGGAGCTTTTTCAGGAAAAGACCCTTCGAAAGTCGACCGGTCAGCCTGCTATATGGCAAGATATGTCGCCAAAAACCTGATTGCAGCAGGCATTGCCGAAAAATGTGAAGTTCAACTGGCCTATGCCATAGGCGTAGCCGAACCGGTTTCGATTCTGGTCGATACGTTTGGCACTTCGGAATTTCCCCAGGATAAAATTACGAGATTGGTCCGCGAATTCTTCCCCCTGACGCCGAAAGGGATGATCGATCATTTAAGATTGCGAAGACCCATTTACAAAAAGACGGCTGCTTACGGTCATTTTGGAAGGACTGAACCGGAATTTACCTGGGAGAGAACCGATCTTGCTGATACGATAAAAAAGGCCGCGGGACTATAACAGGGACTAGCTTGCTTTCAATTTTTTTTTGGGGACTGGTCTTTCCCAATACAGCAATTCAACAGATTTAATAATTAGAGGGATTTCTCAATGGATTATGATATCAAAGATATTAAGTTGGCTGAAAAAGGGAAATTGCGGATCGAATGGGCTGAACAGAATATGCCCGTGCTCCGGTTAATTAAAAAGAGATTTAAAAAAGAGAAACCCTTGAGTGGTTTGAAAGTCTCAGCATGCCTTCATGTGACGACAGAAACTGCCAATCTAATGGAAACGCTTAAGATAGGCGGTGCGGAGGTCTTGATCTGCGCTTCCAATCCCTTGAGTACCCAGGATGATGTCGCCGCTGCGCTGGTGGGTCATTTCGGAATCCCCACCTTTGCGATCAAAGGGGAGGATAACAAAACTTATTACGGCCATATTCAGGCGGCGCTTAATCATCGTCCCGCGATCACGATGGATGACGGTGCAGACCTGGTTTCAACCCTTCATTCGGAAAGGCCGGAGCTTCTGAAACATGTCGTAGGAGGAACCGAAGAAACGACGACGGGTGTGATCCGGTTGAGAAGTATGGCGGACAAAAAGGTACTGAAATTTCCTGTCATTTCAGTCAATGACGCTGAAACAAAACATATGTTTGACAATCGGTACGGCACGGGACAGAGCACCCTCGATGGATTTCTCCGGGCGACCAACCGGCTCGTAGCGGGATCTGTTTTTGTCGTTGCCGGATATGGCTGGTGTGGCAGAGGACTGGCTATGCGGGCCCATGGTCTGGGTGCCAGCGTCATCGTGACCGAGATTGATCCTCTGAAGGCGCTCGAAGCAGTGATGGATGGTTATCGCGTCATGCCGATGTCCGAGGCGGCCTCCCTTGGAGATTTCTTTTGTACCGTAACGGGAGATATTAATGTACTTCGGAAAGAACATTTTATGACCATGAAGGACGGCGCGATTATTGCCAATTCAGGCCATTTCAACGTTGAAATCGACATTCCGGTATTGGAAAAATTGTCTAAGAAAAAGAGGCAAATTCGCGACTTTGTCGATGAATATACTCTTCAGAGCGGACGCCGGATCAATCTGCTGGGAGAAGGAAGACTTATTAATCTCGCCTCAGCCGAAGGGCACCCTTCCTCGGTGATGGATATGAGTTTCGCGAACCAGGCCCTGTCGGCAGAATATATGGTTAAAAACGCTTCCAAGCTGGAAAAGAAAGTCTATTCTGTTCCAAAAGACATCGATAAGGAGATTGCGCGTCTTAAACTGGAAGGACTTGGAATCAGGATCGACAAGCTGACCAGGGAGCAGGAGAAGTATCTCGCCTCATGGGAAATGGGCACCTAATATTACGCTGAATCGTCGATAAGAGGTCATTTGCGGCGTTCTCGTCACTCGGCATTACTCACGTACGAATTAAGTACGCTCCGTATGCATCGTTCCTGCGGCCTGGCAACTGTCCTCTTCTCAACGATCAGATATAAGATGGTTACCAAATGATCTTCGGGAGAGTAAAAAGGTATGGCGTGGTTTAAAAGAACCAACCGGCTTGAGCCTTCAGAAAGCAAAAGAGTTAAGATCCCGGAAGGCCTCTGGGTCAAATGTAACAATTGCCGCGAATTAATCTATCGAAAAGAGCTCGGCAAGAATTTTCACGTCTGTCCGAAATGCGATTATCACTTTCCGATTTCTGTGGAAGAACGCATTGCGTTGATTTTGGATGAAAATAGCTTTAAAGAGCTCGATTTTTCTCTGGAATCGACTGATCCCCTCAATTTTAAAGATGTGTCCAGGTACCGCGACCGCCTCAAACTTTACCAGGAAAAAACCGGACAAAAAGACAGTTACGTATATGGAGACGGTTTAATTGTCGGTCAACCCGTTATTTTTGGCTGTTTTAATTTCAGTTTTATGGGCGGAAGCATGGGTTGTGTCGTGGGTGAAAAGATTGTTCGATCGGCAGAGCGATCCGTCGCGACAAGGCTTCCCTTGATAATCGTCAGCTCTTCCGGAGGAGCAAGAATGCAGGAAGGAATCTATTCCCTGATGCAGATGGTCAAAACCTCCGCGGCGGTTGCAAAGCTTCATGAGTCTGGCGTCCCCTTTATCTCGATATTGACCGATCCCACCTTTGGAGGCGTTACAGCCAGTTTTTCCATGTTGGGTGATATTCATATTGCAGAACCTAAAGCACTCATCGGATTTACGGGTCCTCGTGTCATTGAACAGACTCTCAAACAACAGCTTCCGGAAGGATTTCAACGATCGGAATTCCTGATGGAACATGGGATGCTCGACATGATTGTAGAGAGGAAGAATCTTAAAGAGACGCTTGGCCAGCTCATCGCCTATTTCCAATAAATACAACCTTCTATCAGTGATTTGCGCAGAGTATCATGGTTTACCAAGAAGCGCTCCAATTCCTGTACAACCTGCAACTAAAAGGGATGAAATTCGGCCTTTCATCCATGATCGACTTTTTAGTTCTTCTCGGGAATCCCCACAAATATATCAAGACAGTCCATGTGGGCGGGACAAACGGCAAAGGGTCGACTTCGGCCATGGTGGCCTGGGTTCTCTACCAGGCGGGATATCGGGTCGGACTTTATACTTCTCCTCATCTCATCGATTTTTCCGAAAGAATTTCGGTTAACTCATTCCCAATTCCTCAGGCAGACGTGGTCCGTCTGACCCGAAAAATTCAAGATCTGCTCAAAAATGAACAAGCGAATCTTCCGACCTTTTTTGAATTTGTAACCGGATTGGCTTTCCTTTATTTTTTAGAACAAAAGGTCGAAATCGCGGTTATTGAAGTGGGTCTCGGAGGACGGCTGGACTCAACCAATGTCATTACACCCGAATTATCGATATTGACCAATGTCGATTTCGACCATCAGGAATATTTGGGAAACACGCTTCTTGAAATTGGATATGAAAAAGCAGGAATTATTAAAAAGGGAGTCCCGGTCGTTACGGGAATTTCCGAGGAACCGGTTCTTGGACTCGTTCAGAAAACCGCGAAAGCAATGGAAGCGCCCATCTATCGTCTTGGAGTCGATTTTAATTACCATACACAACATAGAGAAGACTGTTTTGCCAATTCCCTGGATTATCACGGTATCCATCAAAGCAATTTGAATTTCGTGATCCCCTTATTGGGAGAACATCAGAGAAGAAATGCTTCCCTTGCACTTGCGGCCCTTGAACTCTTGAATCTCAAAGGATTCCCCCACCCGGAATCGGCTAAAAGAAAAGGCCTGTTGCAAGTTCGATGGCCGGGGAGAATTGAAATAGTTCAATCTGTGCCACTCATCTTGCTGGATGGGGCGCACAATCCAGCGGGTGCTTCGAATCTTGCCCGTTTTCTCACATCTCTCCCTCAAACGGGGAGACGATACCTGGTTTTGGGAATCATGAAAGACAAGGATATTTGGGGAATTGGAGAGAGACTCATTCCCTGGGCCGATGAAATCATTCTCACTCAGGCGTCTTATTCACGAGCCGCCACGCCCGGCGAACTTCTGCGTACACTTCCCCCCACTTTCAAACGGTTTCATCTGATCAATTCTCTTTTCGATGTATTTCGTTATCTGAAAAGCCATGCTGAAAAAGGGGATCAAATCTGTCTGACCGGATCGCTTTATACCATCGGTGAAGCCAAAGCAATATTAGAAGGGATTCATATAGACGTCCCGCTGCATGGTTAAACACAGCCCTTCCTTCTGTTCAATTATTTGCTTCGTCATTTTTCTTCTTTCGTTTTGTCCGAAAGGTTTCTCGGAAACCAGACTAAAATCAATGACGAATGAACCGATAAACCTTGAGGCGGACCAGCTCGAGTTTATAAAAGAGACCGGTATTTATAAGGCTGAAGGCCATCTCAAAATTATTCAAGGCAAACGGGTCATTACGGGCCGTTCGGTTGAATACAATCAGGAAACGGGCGACATGGCTATTACCGGAGATGTTCTGATGGTTGAGGAAAACAACCAGATTAGAGCCGAAAAGATGATTTTAAACATCAAGCAGGAAACAGGCGTCGTCTATCGGGGACATTTGATCTTCGGGATTGAGCATTACCATGTGGATGGAAACGAAATTAGAAAAACCGGTCCGAAGGAATTTCGGGTCAGTGATGCAACCGTGACGACATGCGAGTGCAATCAATATGCCGACAAACCTCCTTCAAGTCCCTGGAGAATTCGATCGACCCTTCTCCTGATTAACGAAGAAAAATATGTTAAAGGCCGGAATGTTTTCTTCGAAATCAAGAATATTCCGGTGCTCTATTCTCCCTATTTGTATATTCCCATTACCAAAGAACGGCAGAGCGGATTTTTAATCCCCCAGGTCTCCTATAACAGCTCGGACGGAATCGGAATTCTTCAACCCTATTACTGGGCATTCGCTCAAAATCAGGATTTGACACTCTCTCTTGATTATCGATCGCTGAGGGGAACTGGAAGCAATGTTGAATATCGATATGTGAACAGCGCCTCTTCGGGCGGCACGCTCTTCACCCGCTATTTCAAGGATGTCCTTTCTGGAAGTGACCGGTCGGAGATTCGGTATCAGCATATTCAGACATTTTCAGAACATGTGAATACCCGAATAAACCTGAATTATGTCAGCGACCAGTCCTATTTCAAAGATCTTTCCATTGCAACATCGGATATCAGCCAGCGGAGCGTGGAGTCCAATATCTACCTCTCCGGCAAATGGGATAATCAAACGGCTTATCTATTGACGCGGTTTACGCGGGACTTGAGTACCCAATCGGATTTGACCATTCAAAAACTTCCCGAAATCGGATATGCGTTTCACACATCACCCGTTTTCTCGACCCCCCTTTATTTTGATTTAAGTTCAACCGCAACCTATTTCTATCAGGAAGCGGGTTTAAGAGTGGGGAGAGGGGACATCTACTTCCGGTTAACGGATGAAATTCCGCTTCCGCACCTTGGCATTCTCACTCCCCGAGCCGGATTGCGAAAGACTGTCTATTCCCGGGGAATCAGGGACGAGAGTATGATTGAGAGAACTGTGAGCGATTATGGCATCGGATACGACAGCAGTCTGAGCAGAGTCTATCCCGGTGAAGACCCTTTGACCCATGTGATCGAATCGTCTCTGAGCTATGAATATGTCCCCCCGGTGGACCAAACGAATATCCCTTTTATGGACAACATTGACCTGATCCCTGACAAGAACCTGTTCACTTATTCACTCACCAATCGATTGATCAGAAAGGAGGAGGTTTTTTATTTTAAGTTAACCGATAGCTATCTGGTCAATCCCACGGAGGGGAGGTTTTCCGATTTAAGGAGTGAAATGAAGGCGCTCTTCTACGGAATGAAATTAAAAACCGACAGTTTCTATAATTTTTACAGCGGATCGGTCGATATGTTTAACGGAGACTTATGGTTTGATTCGCCGGGCGTTTGGGATCTGGCGCTGGGTGAACGGTTTTCCAAGTCCGGAGTCATACCTCAGAAAGGAGATATCTTCAATCCGCTCTCACTCGGCCTGCTCCAGAGCCAGCCTCTTCCGATCCGGTATTGGACCTCCAGCCTTAGAATTCACCTGACTTCCCAGTTGACGGTAGCGACAAAATTGTATTTTGATTCTCAGAACGGGATCTTGTCGGAGGGAGATTACGGAATTCGGTATTTGGCGAACTGTTGGGGAATGACACTGGGATTCGTTCAGTTTCCGGATCGAAACCAGATCTCTTTCGCGGTGGACCTGACCGGATTGGGCGGAAGCGGAAACAGTTCTTTTTTCAGGGGACTTTTTGGAAATTAATCGCAATTGATTTGTGTATTCATCAGGAGGAACGACGAACGATGGAAGTGAGTGTGTTTTATGAAGATACAGACTGTGGCGGTGTGGTGTATTATGCAAACTATTTGAAATATTTCGAGCGGGGTAGAACCGACCTTTTGGAAAAAGCGGATTTTTTTCTTGAGAAAATAATGAGCGAAGGTTACGTATTTACCGTTGTTCATGCGGAAATATTTTATCGCTCACCGGCCAGGTACAGGGATTTTCTTGAAGTGAATACGAGCTTGACGGAAGCGACCCGGACGGTTCTGGATTTTAGTTACCAGGTTTTCGAAAAGAAGAGCGGGCGCCTCATCGTGGAAGGGTCGACAAAACTTGTTGCGGTCGGAGAAAACGGAAAGATAAAAAGGCTTCCTCAGGAGATGATCGCACGACTCGCCAACCTGGTCACACCGTTTCAAAAATAATGAAGCAATAAGATATCTGAACGTATAGAAGAGGTCAGATGCAAGGCCGCAGGAGTGAGGTAACCGGAGTGTACATGAGTCGTACATGAGGATTACCGAACGACGAGTACACAGCAGCTGGCATCTTATTTGCGTTCAGACTTACCGGTTCTTTCCTTCGCCCCAATGCAGCTTATCCCTCAATACCTCGAAATAACTGAGTCCGGGTGACCGGATCAGCTGTGTTTTACCCTGGCTGGTCTCGATGTGAAGCTGATCTTCAAGTCTCAAAGAGAATCCGACCTGTCCATCAAACGTGACCATCGCCCCTTCTTCTTTCGACTTCAGAATGATTTCGAGTTTCATCTGCGACGGGATCACAATCGGTCTCTGGGTTAGTGTGTGAGGACAGATGGGTGTCAGGATGATTGCGTCGACCGAAGGGAAAAGGATCGGTCCCCCGGCAGAAAGTGAATAAGCCGTCGAACCGGTGGGAGTAGAAACGATCATGCCATCTCCCCTTAGGGAGGAGAGAAACTGCCCGTTGGAGTAGACCTCCAGTTTAATCATCTTGGCAAGTGTTCCCTTATTGATAATGACATCGTTGAGAACGTGGGATTGTGCGATTTCTTTTCCCTGGCGGTGAACTTCCGTTTTCAACATAATTCTTTCATCGACCGTAAATTCATTTTGAAATAATTTTTCCAGCGTGGGATAAAGCTCCTCAATATTGATCTCCGTCAAAAATCCGAGTCCTCCGAGATTCACCCCCAAAATTGGAACTTGGCGGCCTTCAATGAGCCGCGCAACGGAAAGAAGAGTGCCATCACCTCCCAGTACAATCATTAAATCCATTTCTTGTGGAACCAGAGGGGATTTAAATCCATTTGATACACCCGTGAGATGGGCCGCGCTCTCGCGATCGAGATAGACTATTTTATCCTTTTCCAATAGCCATTTCAGGAGCTCTTCAACGATCTTTTTTATTCCAGGAACGGCTGGTTTGGCGATAATTCCAATCTTCTTAATCATGTTTTTATTCATAGTCGGTTCTAAAATAACGAACGGGAGTACTGTTTCAAATCTGAACCGTCGCTTGACTTCCTGCCAGGGAGTTTCTGCAACTGATTTTGGATTTTATCATATTAAAAAGGGCGAAAAAACAAAAACTTAGGAAAAATTGTCCGAAACACCTGATTAAAAAAAGAATTTGACATTAAAATTTCCCTATGTTATATCAAACGAACCTTGTTTCATTTTTGAAATTTGGGTCCCATATTGAAACTTGGCTGTCAAAATAGGGGCGTTTTTAGAAGGCTTTGTCGTGATCATAGGTTGTTTTTGATTCATTTTTTCAAGATACATTTTGGGTTGTTTTTTCTGATCCTGACTTTGGTTCTCGCGGATGCTAAAACAGGTCTGGCGACTCATGAGACGGATCACCGGTTCACGGTTTATGGAGTAATCAAAAACTCTTCTGGACTCCCGCAATCCAATATTAAAGTCATGGTTTCTGATACCCTGACAGGGGAGGGGAATACTGTCTTTACAGATGAGAAAGGATATTATGAAGTCCTTCTTCATCTTCACAACAGTAACCTGGGAGATGAGATTCGAATCTCTGCGGGAACAATCATCCAGTCGATTAAAGTCAATTTTAACCCGGAGGACAAAAAGACTGAAAGGAAGAGCGAAGTCAATCTTGAGTTTCCTGAAGTCTTAAATACGAAAAAAGACAAAAAATGGAGTCTTGTGGCCGCAGTTCTGTTTGGCGGCGGAATCTTTTTTTTATTGATCAGAATAGTTCAGCAGCGACGAATGGAGAAGCTTAAATAACCGTATTACCCTGGGAGCTTGAAGCGTAATGAATTCTTCAGAGAATGAGAAATACAAGATCGATGTCCCTGGAGTTGAGTTCTTTGCCAAAGAAGTAGAGTGCCGCGATGCCTGTCCGGTTGGAACGGATGCCGGCGCATATGTGCAGGCCATCGGCCTGGGTGAATTCGAAAAAGCCTATGCGATCGCAAGGGGACCCAACCCTTTTGCTTCAATCTGCGGTTGGGTTTGCAATGCGCCCTGCGAAACAGCCTGTAATAAAGGGAATGTCGACAGACCTATTTCGATTCGGGCGTTAAAACGTTTTGTCACCGAAAAATATGGCGTTGAAACCGTCAAAGACCCTGCAAAGACCCTTAAATATTCTACTGCACCTGGAAGGCCATACGGCATCAATACTGGTGAAAAAGTTGCGATCATTGGATCGGGCGCCGGAGGATTGACTGCCGCTCACGATTTGGCCCGTTTAGGTTACCGGGTCACCATTTTTGAAAGCAACAATTATCTAGGAGGAATGTTTTATCTGGTTCCTGAATATCGGCTTCCCAGGCCGCTGATCCGTGCGGAAATCGATGCGATTATCAGTATGGGCATGGAAGTCCGTCTCAACACCCGGGTCGGTAAAGATATTACTTTTGAAGAAATTCAACAAGAATATAAAGCGGTTGTTATTGCGGTCGGCTGCTGGCTCCCCAGACCGCTGCAGATTGAGGGACACCAGCTTCCGGGTTTTATGGAAGGTTTGACTTTCCTGAAAAGAGTTTATCTGGAACATGAAAAGATAGATCTGGGAGAAAAGGTGGTCATTATCGGCGGAGGCAATGTTGCGATGGACTGTTGCCGGACAGCAGTCCGATTGGGACCCAAAGAGGTTCATGTCGTCTGCCTTGAGAACTGGGAACAGATGCCTGCCGATCCGATGGAAATCGAAGATGCGGTGGACGAAGGGATCATTTTTCATCCTGCCAATGGTCCAAAAAGGGCAGTCGGTAATAATGGAAAGGTGACCGGTCTGGAATGTATTAAAGTCAAGTCTCTCTTCGACGATCAGAGGAGGTTTAGTCCCAAATTTGAGGAAAACAGCGAATGGATTCTTGAAGCAGATACCATTATTGCTTCAATTGGTCAGGCTTCTGACGTTTCATTTCTTCCGCAGGGACCTGGTTTTAAAATTGGACGGGGAGGAACAATTCTCGTCAATCCAGATATGTCGACAAACGTTCCCGGTGTCTTTGCTGTCGGGGACGTGGTAACCGGACCGAGAATTTTTATTGAAGCGATTGCGGGGGGTCAAAAAGCCGCGATGGCAGCCCACTCCTATTTGAGCGGGAAAAAGGTGGAAATTCTGAAAAAAGGGGTTTCGACTCTGATCGGTGACGGAGTGAGGGATCACGTCATGCCCGATAATTGGTCAAAAATTCCCCGAGAAAACCCGGCCCTCTTAGTCCCTTCCAAAAGAGCATCGAATTTTGAGCTTGCTGAGCTTTCCTACCAGGAAAAAACAGCGGTGGATCAGGGAATCCGCTGCTTGAAATGTCACGTCAATCCGATCTTTAACGGAGACCTTTGTATTCTTTGCGGCGGTTGCGTGGATATCTGCCCCGAATATGCCTTAAAGATGGTTCCCTTAACTCAAATGGAACAGACCCAGCCTATCAAGAAGGCCATCGAGAATTTTTATGAGGTTTCGCTGGATACCGAAAAAACGAATTCGGAGGTCAAACTGGAAAAATTGGGAACTGCCATGATCTGGGACGGCAATGTTTGTATCCGTTGCGGTTATTGTGCCAAGCGTTGTCCCACACGGGCAATTACCATGGAACATCTTGAATATACCACGGAGGTCACTTTTCATGAGCACTGAAGATAAAAAGAAAGGAAAAAATTCCGAGGAAATGAGCCGGAGGAGGTTTTTTAACCTCATCGGATGGGGAGGACTTTTGGCGTCGATGGGGGGTTCTGCGGTAGGAACTTATAAATTCATGTTTCCCACTGTTCTTTATGAGCCTCCAACGGTATTCAAAATCGGGAAGGTGACCGACTTTGGGATGGGGGTTGACGAACGATTGAAAAAAGAGAGACAAATCTGGGTCGTTCGAAATGAACGGGGCCTTTATGTCCTGGTTTCAATCTGCCGGCATCTCGGTTGTACCCCAAACTGGTTTCCTGACCAACAGAGATTCAGATGTCCCTGTCATGGAAGTATTTATGATATTTATGGAAATGTGCGTGGAGGCCCAGCCCCCCGAACTCTCTGGAGAGCCTCCGTTTCCACCGACCCTGTCGACAATCAGGTCATTGTGAATTTCTTGAGCCGGCAAGACCCCGATCCCGAATCCACCGCAAATGGATTGATCGTTGAAGAAGCGCCGAGGGAAGTCGCTCCCTATTTTATCAAAAGCGCATAGCATGTCAGAGGGTACATCATTAATTTAAGTTTGCTTTTCATGGAGATAAAGCATGGCAGATTTTTTTGAAAATCTTAAAAACAAGATTGTAGAGACCCAGGTATGGAAATCCATTTTTCGCCATGGTTATCCCGATACGGATACCAATCGCGCCCTGGTTATGTTCACAAACGTCCTTTTGCATCTCCATCCGGTAAAAGTTCGAAAAAGCGCACTTCGGATCCGGTATACCTGGTGTTTGGGTGGACTGACTTTTTTTATGTTTATTCTTTTGACGATCACCGGCGTGTTTTTAATGTTTTATTATGTGCCGGATACCCGCAGTGCATATCAAAATATTAAAGATTTGCAATACGCAATCTACTTCGGAAATCTCATGCGTAATCTTCATCGATGGGGTGCTCATGCGATGGTCTTTCTCGTGTGGCTTCATATGACACGCGTCTTTTTAACCGGGGCATACAAACCCCCGAGAGAGTTTAACTGGGTGGTTGGCGTCCTGTTGCTCGTGCTGACGCTTTTACTCAGCTGGACCGGATATTTGCTCCCATGGGATCAGTTAGCGCTTTGGGCCGTAACCGTCGGATCCAAAATGGCAGAGGCTTCTCCCGTCATTGGGTATTCGGGACCATTTGGTAAAGAGATGGGAATGCGGGTCGACAATGACATTCGATTCATGCTGCTGGGCGGAACAGTCGTCGGTCAGAGCACCCTTCTTCGATTTTATGTGTTGCATTGCGTCGGGTTGCCTTTGCTGGCGACCCTTTTTCTCGTGGTTCATTTCTGGAGAATCAGAAAGGACGGTTTTTCGGGTCCCCTTTAAATCATAAACTGACTTTAATAAAATTTGAGGCAATCAGATGGCCATAGAAACCAAACATGAAATTTTCCCCAAGAACCCAAAAAAAAGCTACGGGCTGGTCGAACTCGTTCGAGGGACTTCCCCCATTACCGACAAGGAACCTGAGACTACGGTATTTACCTGGCCAAATCTCCTTTTTATCGAACTGATTGCCATTCTGCTTTCTTCGGTTATTCTTATCGGACTTTCGATGTACTCGGGAGCCCCTCTTGAAGAGATGGCGAGTCCCGATACCACTCCTAATCCGATGAAAGCTCCCTGGTATTTTCTCGGGCTTCAGGAGTTACTGGTCTTTTTTGACCCCTGGCTTGCCGGGGTGGTGTTACCGACCTTTATTATCGTCGGTTTGATTCTTGTTCCCTACATTGACATTAATCCCAAGGGGGTCGGGGAATATAATTATACCAACCGGAAATTTGCAGTCTGGAATTTTGCTTTCGGACTCGGTCTCTGGTATATCATGATCATAGTCGGCGTTTACATGCGCGGACTCGACTGGCAATGGTACTGGCCCTGGGACGACTGGGAAGCACATAAACCGCCATCCGGCGTTTCCCTGATCGATTATTCAGTGATTCTGACCCAGTGGGGTTTAAGTAAAGCGGCCGCGCAAGGGATAGCGTACGGAACCTTGATTGGATATTTTGTAATCGGCATGACCATCCCTTTCATTTTCTTCCGGAAATTTTATAATGCACTTGGGTTTGTCCGTTACAACCTCACCATGTTTCTGTTTTTGACGCAGATGGGGGTGCCCATTAAAATCGTACTCCGTCTTGTTTTTAATATCAAATACCTTCTGGTCACGCCATTTTTTAAAATTTAATTTCCACTTCTGAAAAGGAGACGTTATGCAACGATTCTGGGTTGGAATGTTTTTATTGGTCGGAACGATATTGATCACTCTTCTTTTTATCGGTCTTCAAATCTGGCAGGAAAGAACCTTCAAGAAAAAGGGAGATCAATAGATCATGTATAGGAATACCATCCTCTTTGCCATTCTGAGCTTGCTGATGTTCGGAATGCTTGCGTTTGCCGCCTATAAGGAAGAAAACCCGGAGTGGAAAACATATCAGCTTGCGTACAATGTGATGTTGGCTGAAAAGGCAGGCGATCCCAAGTTGGCGATGCAACCCCTCACGCTCAAACAGACCTGGAACAATGTCTTAAACCGGATAGATCGATGCATGACCTGCCATATGGGGGTTTCAAACACGAAGTATTTTACGGATGCCAAACAGCCGTTTAAAGCCCATCCGTTTATGAACGATGGGGAGTTCATGAGAAAACACCCTTTTGAGAAGTTCGGGTGTACCATTTGTCATCAGGGAGATCCTCAGGCAAACTCGGTCGAGCAAACCCATGGATTTGTCGAACATGTCGATCGTCAGCCCCTTACGGGCATTTTTGTATACTCTTCCTGTTCGAAATGCCATACGGATATCTATAAACCGGATGTCAATTTTAAAGAGGCCCCGGTTCTGATGCAGGGAAAGGCTCTGGTGATGCAAAAAGGATGCGGAGGATGCCATACGATCAAGGCAATGGGGTTTTCCGGGATCCTGGCGCCTGAACTATCCGCTTTTGGTACGCGGACTGAACTCGCATTTCATCTCGTTCATGATTTTCACCATGTTGTAAATCCCGTTAAATCGATGAAGAACTGGGAATGGGAACATTTTAAAGATCCGCAAAAAATCACGCCTGGAAATCCTCTTGCGACTCCACCCCAGCCTCCCACCATCATGCCCAATTTTCATCTGACCGATGAAGATGCGACTGCTTTAACTGTTTTTGTCATGAGTTTCAAGGACAAGAAAGTCGAAAATATTCCGATGGATTACCTAGCGCCACCTTATCCAGTGACACCTCCTCCCCCTGCGGAAGCGGTCAAGGAGCCTTCCAAAAAATCTCCTCTTAAAAAATCATAGGCATAAATAGCCGGGGGGAACCGATTCGCCCCCGGCTATTCTGATTTGGATGGCTTGACCGGAGAATCGCTCTTCTTTTCCGAAGGTGTCGGAGCAGCAGGAGCAGGAGATGTTCCTTCTTTAGAGGATCCAGCTGGTTCAGGAGATTTCTTTTCGGCGCTATCCGGCTTCGGTTTACTCTCTTCCACAGGATTTTTAAGTTTCTTCGAGTAATCTGTTACATACCATCCCGACCCTTTAAAGAGAATCCCGGGCGTAGAGATGATTTTTCTAACCAAGCCTTGACATTTTGGACATTCAAGAATCGGGGCATCACTGAATTTCTGAATCAGTTCAAACCGATGACTGCATTTTTCACATTCGTATTCATAGATGGGCAATGCTTTTTCTTTTCTCCTTTATGAACCTGTAAAGTTGTTTCATGGTTAAGTTGGGTGAGGAAATTCTGACCGACAAATTTTATTTCAGTTTTTGCAAGGCTCCTTCAATCTGATCGAGGCCCATTTTGATCCGGTCGATTCCCGTCGCATAAGAGAGTCGGATATACCGGTCGTCTCCAAACGGTTCTCCGGCCACAACCGCAACGTGCGCTGTTTCCAGAAGATAGGTTGAGAGATCAATCGAATCCTTAATAATTCCAGCTGGGCCCATTTTTCCAAAATAAGATGAAATGTTAGGAAACGCGTAAAAAGCCCCCTTCGGAAGGAAACAAGAAACCCCTTTTATTTTATTGAGCCGTTCAACAATAAACTTTCGCCTTCGATCAAATTCTACGACCATTTTCTCAGTAAAGGGATCCCCGCTTTCCAGAGCTGTGATCGAGGCCTTTTGCGAAATGGAGGTTGGGTTGGAGGTGCTTTGTCCCTGGATCATTTCCATGGCCTTAATAATTTCTTTCGGCCCGACAGTGTAACCGATTCTCCATCCGGTCATCGAATACGCTTTGGAGACACCACTGACTGAAAGAGTTAAAGATTTTAATTCAGGGCAGAGCGAAACAATATTGAAATGTTTATATCCGTCATATACAATCTTTTCATAAATTTCGTCAAAAATGACCAGAATTTTGTGTTTTAGGACGATTTCGGCAACCTCCTCCAGGTTTTTCTTTGAATAAGCGGCGCCGGTCGGATTAGATGGGGTGTTCAGAATCACTGCTTTCGTTTTTGATGTGATGGCTTTTTCCAGTTCCGCCGCCTCAAGTATAAATCCATTTTCCTCGCGCGTGGGCACAATCACCGCAGTTCCTTCGTTAATCATAATCTGATCCGGATAGGAAACCCAGTAAGGAGCAGGAATAATCACTTCATCTTCCTTCTCAAAGAGGGCTTGGGCAATGTTATAGAGAGAATGCTTTGCTCCGCATGAGACGATCACTTCATTCTTTTCATAGGAGAGATTCTTTTCTTCGTATATTTTTTGCAAGATCGCGGACTTCAATGCCTCCATACCGCCAGGAGGAGTATACTTCGTAAAACCGCTTCTAATTGCTTCGATGCCGCTCTCTTTAATGAGGTCTGGGGTATCAAAATCAGGCTCTCCCACGCCGAAATCGATAATCGGAATTCCCTGTGAAGCCAGCGACTTTGCTTTAACCGTCATTGCGAGCGTTGCGGAAGGCTTAATTCTTGATAGGCGTGACGCAAGCTTCATGTTGATTTCTTTCTCATGTTTTTTTGAAAATGTTCTAACACAACGGGAGGGACCAGTTCGCTGACATTTCCTCCATATTGGGCGACTCCCTTGACAATCGTAGACGTGAGGTAGGAATATTCCTCGCTCGGCATCAAAAAGACCGTCTCAATCTGGGAATCAAGTTTACGATTCATAAGTGCCATCTGTAATTCATATTCAAAGTCGGAGACGGCTCGCAATCCGCGAATGATTGCGACGGCTTCCTTCTTTTTGACATAGTCAACCAATAGACCGTCAAAGACCTCGACTTCAACGCGGGTAAATCCCTTGAGCGATTCCTTGATCATTTCAAGGCGATCTTTTACCCCGAAAAGGGGATGTTTATGCGGGCTGGGAGCAATAGCGACAACGACTTTTTCGAAAAGGGCCAGACTTCTTTTTACGAGATCGACGTGTCCATTGGTAATCGGATCAAAAGTGCCGGGGTAAATTCCCAGTTTCATGAATTCCCTTTTTCTGACGCGTGGTAAATCGACAAAAAGGTATCGCCGTAAGCATAACTCTTTAAGAGAGAAAAACGGCCATAAATGGGATCCAATGTCAGTTTTTTGAAATGTTCTACGATGATCATTCCCCCTTTTTCTATCATATCACTCCCTCCCAGGGCAGGCAATATCTTTTCAAGGAGTTTTGAGGCATAGGGAGGATCGACAAAGACCAGGTCGAATTGTGATGGGCCTTTTACAAATTTCAAGGCATCGATTTCGATCAGTGTGGCGTCATTTTGGAATTGGATCCGTTCAATATTTTTCTGGAGAAGTTTAAAATGACGGAAGTCTTTCTCAATAAAGGTGCAGTGGGCGGCACCACGGCTCAATGCTTCAATTCCTACCAGACCGGAACCGGCAAATAGATCGAGGAACTGGACGCCATTTATTTTTTCTCCCAAAATATTGAAAAGCGCCTCCCTGACCTTTCCGGATGTGGGACGCAAGTCCGGATCGTCCAGTGTGAAGAGATGCCGTCCTCTTTTCTTACCGCCAGATATTCTGATCATCTTGAAACTCAATAAAAGGATTAAACCTTGATTGCTGACCTTTCAATATAGTCTCCTGATTATGTTTTGACAATGCTTTCCGAAGAAAATATAATCAGACAGATATGGAGGAATAGTTCAAAATGAATCGATGCACGCTGAATGAGTTTTATCGAAGGATAAGCGCACTATTTTGCCTTTTTGTTCTCGCACTCGGGGTTTCTTTCACATTTTTTGCCTGTGCCGACCGTTCGGTTTACCTGGTACCCAATGAGATTCCGGGAAATGAGGGGAATTCAGGCAAGGAGGTTAAAGTTCAGATCAGACCCATCTACACTTCGGAGTTTGAATCAAAAGACCGGGAAAAATATCTTTTTGATTTTACATCCCATTTTACCGCGATAGAAATTCAATTTCGTAACGATTCCTCAGATCCCGTTCAATGGACACCTGAACAGACTTTCTTGAAGAATAGCGAAAATAGAGAATTCCGGGTTTTTAGCGAAGAAGAGGCCTATCATTATTACAAGAGCGGTGATACGGATGCAAATTCGATTGTTTTGTTAGATAAACCTTATGATCAGCAGAAGGAAGATATTGAAAATATCAAGCGGGCTATGATGAAAGCTGTTCTCCTCCCCCCGGGTGGGGAGGTTTCGGGACTACTTCTATTTCAAAAGATTCTGCAAAAGAACTGCGAAAATCTTGAATTGACTGTAGGAGGGATTCTGGTCAACCAGGCCGCTCGAAGTGTTCGATTCAGATTGAGTTGTCCTGAAAATTGAACGACTCGAATTCACGCATGATTGAAATGGAAGGTCTTTTTAAGACTCTTCCTTCTCTTCACCGACTGAAACCAGATCATTGACAAAAATATTGCTTTTCTTTCGATTATTTAGAATCGTACGATCCATAATTGCACCGCAATTGACACATTTCCAGGCATAAAAAGTAAGAAAGAAATCAGAGAGTCTTTCCAGGAACATCAAACCTTCACATTTCGGACATTTCATGATTACTCCTTCACATTTAAAGATTTAATTTCTCGATCAATGACAATTTATGCATTTTATATACCATTTTTTGTCAATCTACATAATTCATTGATTTCATTAATTTTAAATAATATTTAGATCTAAATTTAAAATAGAATGTGCTCAATTAGGGTACATTTTGTCCAAATACTGAGCAGAATGATTCAAGAAACTGGCAATAAAAAGGGCATCCCGTCCTGGCCTGAATCGGAGCGGCCGAGGAAGAGACTCATTGACGAGGGGGTTGGAACGCTTTCTGACGCCCAGTTGTTGGCCATTGTTATCCGAATGGGGAAAAAGGGCAAGACAGCTGTTGAAATCGCTATTAGAGTCCTGAATCACTTTAAGGGACTCAAGACCCTTTCTCAGGCCTCCGTTGAAGAGCTCTGCGAAATGGAAGGCATTGGTCCATGCAAAGGGGCACAGATCCTGGCTGCAATCGAATTAGGTAAAAGGGCACTCTCGAACAAGAAAGAGCAAAAGGGACGCTTCTTGTCGAGTCAGGACCTTTTCGCCTATTTTTATCCAGAATTTTCGTCACTTAAAGTGGAGATATTTAAAATCGTCTTGCTCGATACCAAGAACAGGCTGATCCGAGATATTGAAATTTCGAGAGGAAGCCTGAATCAGACCGTGGTTCATCCGCGCGAAGTTTTTAACAAAGCGATCAGGGAATCCTCTGCCGCAATTATCTTGATTCACAATCATCCCAGTGGCGATCCGGAGCCGAGCCAGGAAGATACCCGTCTTACCCGAAATTTAGTACAGGCAGGCCAACTCCTTGGAATCCCTGTCCTGGACCATATCATCATCGGTCAGGAAAGTTATTACAGTTTTGCCGATCGACATTTCATCATTGAAAAATAATCAGGATACACGACGAAGCCTCTGCAGAGGTTCTCTATTAACCCAAATTTTATTTACATCCTGAAATAAAACATGTTACCATACGCCGTTTATGATACTTCTTGCTCTCTTCTGAAAGTGGAGTCGTTGGGAAAAATCGTTCTTTATTTCATCCTCGTCAATTTTGGAATCTTACTGATTTTACTTATTCCAGATAATAGGGCCTGGGGCGCCGGTTCGGACAAGTCCATGACTGCCGACCAGGCAATTTACATCAAAGTCATTGAAATTCGCGGAAATAAGAAAATTGAGGCCTCGACGATTCGAGGAAAGTTAATCGTGAAAGAGGGAGATCGTTTCTCAACCGATATGATTCGGTCGGAAATCAAGAACCTGTACAAGCTTGGATATTTTGAAGATGTCCGGATTGACACAGCGGGATTCGAAGGTGGCATCAAGCTGATTATCGGAGTCATCGAAAAGCCGATTTTGAAAGAAGTGACTTATATCGGGAATGAGAAAATCAAGAGTGACACGATCAAAGAGAAAGTGCCTGTCAAAAAAGAATCTTTTATCGACCTGGCGCAGATCAAATCTTATCAGGAAAAGCTGACTCAATATTACAAGGGGGAAGGATACTATAATATCGAGATTGTTCCGGTGATTGAAAAGCTGGACCCCCGGCAAATTAATCTCTCCTTTTATATCAAGGAAGGGAACAAAACCGAAATTAAGACTATTTCCTTTGAAGGGAATAAAGTGTTCAGTGACAAGAAATTGAAAAATACGATTGAGCTTAAAGAATATTTCTGGCTGACTTCCTGGCTGACTGATCGTGGCGTTTATAAATCGGAAGAGGGCCAGAACGATGCAGAACGGATCAAAGAACTTTATCTCAATAATGGTTACCTCATGGTTCAAGCGGGAGCGCCCGAGCTCACATTATCAACAGACAAAAAATGGTTTCACGTGAAATATACCATAACAGAAGGTCCGCAATTCACCATTCGGAAAGTCTCGACATCGGGAAATATCCTTTTTAACCAGGATGAGATACTGCAAAAAATAAAGACCAGGGAAAACGAGATTTTCAAAAGAGATATTCTTCGTCAGGATATTTCAAATTTGACCGATTTTTATGGCGAAAAGGGATATGCTTTTTTTAATGCGAACCCCCAGTTTGTGACGGACAATGAAAATAAAAAAGTGGATATTCATCTTGAGATTTCGGAAGGAAAACTGACGACAATTCGAAATATTGAGATTTCGGGGAATGATAAAACCCGGGACAAGGTCATTCGAAGAGAACTCCGTCTGGATGAACAGGATACTTTTAACACCAAGGCGCTCAAAAGAAGTTATGAACGGGTACGCAATCTTGGATTTTTTGAAAATTTGGAAATCTCTCCCGAACGTGTCTCCGAAAACCTCATGGACCTTCATATAAAAGTTAAGGAAAAATCGACGGGTCAAATCAGCGTGGGCGGAGGGTATAGCTCTGTGGATCATTTGATCGGCATGTTTGAAATCTCCCAAGGGAATTTTTTGGGAAGGGGAGAATTGTTAAAAGCGAGAGCCCAACTGGGAGGACGAAGTACCATCTATGATATAACCTTTCGCGAACCGTATATTAACGATCAGCCGATTTCGGGATCAATTAATCTTTTTCATCTGGAGCAAAATTACATTTCCTACTATGAAAGAAAAGTGGGGGGCTCTCTGGGAGTCGGAAAATCGTTTGGAGAATATTTAAATGGAAACTTAAGCTATACGTATCAATATATTGATTTTTTTAATGTTTTATATACCGCACCAGATCGAATCTTGTCGGTATCTGCCCTGGGCCAGACCGTTTCAAGCAGTTTGGGACTTGGATTGTCCTATGATACCCGGGATTTTTTTTTCGATCCCAAAACCGGAGGGAGAAATTCGATAGCCTTGACCTATGCCGGAAGGGAATTGGGCGGAAACGAGCAGTTTTATAAGGTCGTTGCAGATTCCAGCCGATATTTTAATCTTTTTTGGGATACCGTCCTCTCTCTTCATGGGCAAGCGGGGTATATTCGGGATATGAGCGGTTTCTCGGCCCTTTTTGAAGGCTTTATCGTGGGCGGGATGAATACGGTAAGGGGATTTGATTACGGAAAAGCAGGGCCGCTCGGACTGGACGGCTCGATTATCCCTGCAAGCAAGTCGTTGGTTTTTAACACCGAGTTTATTTTTCCACTGGTCCCGGAAGCCAAAATAAAAGGGGTCTTCTTTTTTGATGCAGGGCGGGGATTTGACGAAGGAGATACGGTCAGTCTGGATGGTCTTAGGTACGGAGCAGGTTTTGGGCTTCGTTGGGTCATCCCCCAGATTGGTCCCATTCGATTTGAATGGGGCTACGATCTTTATCCTTTGCCCACGGAATCGCGTTCGAGATTTGATTTTAGTATTGGATCTGTTTTTTAATGAGATATTAACCAATCATGGGAGATAGTCACTTATGAAGAAAACCGTCATTTTATTGATGATACTGGTAACAGGCCTTTTTCTAGGAATGGGAGAAGTTTTCGCTTCCGAGTTGAAAATAGGATACATTAACGCAATTAAGATATTTGAAACGACGAAAAGCGGAAAGAAGGCAAAAGGAGTGCTGGAAGATTATATTAAGGCGAGACAAAAGATTGTCGACCAGGAAGAAGATGAAATCAAGAAATTGGAAGAAGAATTAACCCGGCAAGGATCTGTACTCAGTGCAGAAGCCAAGAAAGAGAAAGAGACTGTCTTTCAAAGGAAACTGGCCGCATATCAAAAAAAAGCTGTGGATCTGAATCGGGAGATTCAGGAAAAAAAAGCGGAAGTGTTAAAGGAATTCAATAAGAGCCTTGAAGAAGTGGTAAAGAAGACGGCCGAAAAAGAGGGGTATCAAATTGTGCTCGATAAAAATCCGGATATTGGCACCGTGGTCTATGTGGCCGAATCCATGGATTTGAGCCAAAAGATCATTGAAGAGATGGATAGAATAAAACAATAGGATTCCTTATTGTATACCGTTGCCCAACTCGCTCATCTCGTTAATGGTAAAGTAATTGGAAATGCGGAATTTCCAATTACCGGGTTTGCGCCTGCCGAAAATGCAAAGGAAGGCGAAATAACCTTTCTCGCGTTTCCCAAATACCTGCCTCAGGTCCAGGCCTCCAGGGCAAGTTGTGTCATCGTTTCCGCCGTAGTCGAAAATCTGCAAGCGATTCAGATTGTTGTCACCAATCCATATTACGCCTTTACACTTGTTGTCAACCAATTTGAAGGAATGAGCCTTCCGTCTCCTGGTATTAGCCCAAAATCCGAGATATTAAAAGGAGTGACTATCGGAGAAAACCCGTCTATAGCACCCTTTGTGTTTATCGATGAAGGGGTCCGGCTTGGAAACCGGGTCATTCTTTTTCCCGGAGTGAGTATCGGAAAAAAAGTGGTGATCGGCGACGATGCATTAATTTATTCAAATGTTTCCATTCGTGACAAAACGAGAATCGGAAATCGGGTCACGATACATGATGGCGCTGTGATAGGCAGTGACGGGTTTGGTTATGTGACGCTGGAGGGCATTCATAAAAAAATTCCGCAGGTAGGTATTGCCGTCATTGAAGATGACGTCTCAATTGGAGCAGGCGTGACAATTGACCGGGCGGCGCTGGGAGAAACACGAATCAAGGAAGGGACAAAACTGGATGATCAGGTCCATGTAGGACACAATGTGACCATTGGAGCGCATGGACTTTTCGCAGCACAAACCGGAATATCGGGTAGTGTGAAAATTGGCGATTATGCAGTGACCGGGGGCCAAACCGGTTTTTCCGGACATTTGAAAGTAGGCAACCATGTCAAAATGGCGGGCAAGTCTGGCATTACCCATGATATTGAGGACAATCAGACCATTGCGGGCTTTCCGGCCGTTCCGCACCTGGAATGGAAACGCTCTGTGATCTTGCTTAATCAGCTCTCGAAAATTCAAAAGCAGGTCAAGGTCCTTGAAAAAAGAATTGTAGAACTAGAAGAAAAAATTAAAGAGCCGTCTTAGGAGCAATATGTTACTAAACAGTGCTGAAATTCAAAATATTTTACCTCACCGGTATCCTTTTCTTCTGGTGGATCAAATCATAGAAATGGAAGTTGACAAGAAGATTACCGGCATCAAGAATGTCACGTTCAATGAGCCGTTTTTTCAGGGACATTTCCCGGGACAACCGATCATGCCGGGTGTCCTTATCATAGAAGCCATGGCTCAGGTCGGGGGAATTCTTGCCTTTAAATCCGCTCCGGAAATGATGGGTGGAAATGTCTATTTCATGAGCATTGATAAAGCGAAATTTCGAAAAATGGTGGTTCCAGGGGACCAGTTGAGCATTCGCATTGAGGTGATTCAAACCCGGCCTCCCTATTGGAGGTTGATGGGAAAAAGTTATGTCAACAATGAGGTCGTCTGCGAAGCGGAATTGATGGCCATGATTACAAAGAAAAAGGAGAATGAATAGTCCCATGTCCAAACATCCGACAGCCATTATTCATCCGAACGCAAAACTCGACGAGAATGTCGAAATCGGTCCCTACACGATTATCGGGGAGTCCGTCCATGTGAAAAAAGGAACATCAATTGGATCGCACTGTGTGATTGACGGCATGACGGAGATCGGAGAAAATTGCAAATTTTTCCCCTTCAGTTCGATCGGAGCCGCTCCGCAGGACCTCAAGTATCGAAATGAAGAAACCGCGGTCTTGATAGGAAATAATAATACATTCAGGGAATTTGTA
>JACQBW010000018.1 GCA_016194305.1 Nitrospirota bacterium
GTGTACCCGCCGTTCCGGCTTGTGAAACGGGGAGCAATCTCCTTAAACAGGCGATGTACAACATCTTTGCTCCGAATAAATGAAGCCGCCTGGCGAACCGCATGAAGATCGCCTCTTTTTCCAAGCGTGATCATCTCTTCGGTCATCGGCTGAATCTCCTTTGCCTTCGCCTCGGTCGTTTCAATCCTTTCATGTTCAAAAAATGAGGTGACTAGACTTCGAAATAATGCCTTTCGATGTCCCGAATTTCGACCAAACTGCCTGCCTGCACATTTATGTCTCATTTTATTTTTACCTTTATTTTATTACACCTACAGATAACTTACTACTAATCGTTGAGAAGATGTCGAACGCATCAGACTATACCTTTTGCTCTTGTTTCGCCAGCGTGAATACCTCCGGAGGCAGCTTCATTCCGAGGGAAAGACCCATGTCTTCCAGTATTTCCTTAATTTCATTCAGCGATTTTCTGCCGAAATTTTTTGTCTTAAGCATTTCAGATTCTGTTTTCTGGACTAATTCAAGGATCGTTTTAATATCTGCATTTTTCAAACAGTTTGCGGCACGAACCGACAGCTCCAGCTCGTTCACGCTTTTGAGAAGATTCCGGTTAATTTCTTGCTTCTCTTCAACGGTTTTATCTTCCAGTTCATCTTCTTTTTCTTCAAAATTAATAAAGATCGTTAAATGATCTTTCAAAATTTTAGCCGCGTAGGCTACCGCGTCAGCCGGCAGTACGCTTCCATCTGTCCAGACTTCAAGAATCAGCTTGTCATAGTCGGTAATCCGTCCAACACGGGCCGATTCAACATTGAAATTGACTTTATGTACCGGCGTAAAGATTGCGTCGACCGGGATCACGCCAATGGACGCGCCTTCTTCTTTATTTCGATCTGCAGGAGAATAGCCGCGGCCTATTTTGACGGTAAGCTCCATATCAAGATTTGCGTCTCGATCAAGTGTCGCAATATGAAGGTCGGGCGTCAGAACTTCAATTTCGGAATCATGAATAATATCTTTTCCGGTCACCATTCCCAATCCCTTTTTTTTAATATGAATAGTTTTGGTCTTATCCGTATGAGATTTCAACCGGAGATTCTTAATATTTAAAATAATGTCCGTAATATCTTCCTTGACCCCGGTAATATTGGAAAACTCGTGTAACACGCCTTCGATCTTGATGGCGGTCACTGCGGCACCCGCGATAGAAGAAAGAAGGACTCTCCGAATCGAATTCCCAATGGTGGTACCGTAACCTCTTTCAAATGGTTCGGCAAAAAACTTTCCATAAGTGGAAGTTAAACTTTCCTGATCACATTCCAGTTTTTTAGGTATCTGGAAATCTTTTGTTCTAATAATCATTTTTCCCCCTCAAGCCGGCATCCGCGAAGCACTTTGCGATGCGCTCATTTCTCTTCTGGTTTTCTCTAGGATATAGTCAATTAATTTATCGTGAATATAACTCAACAACCAGCTGTTCGTTAACCGGTAATGAAATGTCTTCCTTTAAAGGTAAATTTTTCACCTTTCCTTTGAAATTGATCTTGTCCAGCTCGACCCATGAGGGAATTCCGATTGCTTCCACCACTTCAATGGCTCCGACAATGGAAGGAAGTGCGCGGCTCTTTTCCTTCACTTCAACCACATCCCCTTCCTCAATCAGGTAAGAGGGAATATCGACATTCTTGCCATTCACCAGAAAATGTTTATGGCCCACCAGCTGGCGAGCTTGTTTGCGCGAAGATGCAAATCCAGCTCTGAACACAAAATTGTCCAGACGCCTTTCCAGAAATTGAAGCAGATTCTCACCGGTGATCCCTGATTTTCGTTCTGCTTTTTCAAAATAAATTCTGAACTGCCTTTCCATCAGACCATAAATCCTTTTCAGCTTCTGTTTCTCTCGAAGCTGCATCCGGTATTCTGAAATGCGCGGCCTTGCCTGGCCATGTTGACCTGGCGCGTAAGCTCTCCGGTCAATGGCACATTTATCCGTTAAACATCGTGATCCTTTTAAAAATAGTTTCGTCCCTTCTCTTCGACAGAGGCGACATACTGAATCGGTGTATCTTGCCAAGCTTTCCCCCTTTGTTATTTTCTCTAAACTCTTCGACGTTTCGGAGGCCGACATCCATTATGGGGAATCGGCGTCACATCTTTAATCATATTAATCTTTAATCCGGCGGCCTGTAACGAACGCACCGCTGATTCTCTCCCTGACCCCGGTCCGTCCACATAAACATCCACCTGTTTCATACCTTGCTCAATCGCTTTCTTCGCCACAATTTCAGCCGCTTTTTGTGCCGCAAAGGGGGTGCTTTTGCGTGAACCTTTAAATCCCTGACTGCCAGCAGTTGCCCAGACCACGGCATTTCCCCCCATATCGGTGATGGTAATTTGAGTATTGTTAAAAGTCGCCTGGATATGAGCAATTCCGCTCTGTACGACCCGCTTTTCTTTCTTTTTTGCCCCTTTTTTAATCATAAGTTTTCCCGTTTATTGATTTTATTTGGAATCTTTCTTCGCTTTAAGTCCAACTGCTCCTTTTTTACGTCCTTTACGGGTACGGGCGTTCGTTTTGGTTCTCTGACCTCTCACCGGCAGCCCTCTGCGGTGCCGGAGCCCTCTAAAACATCCGATATCCATCAATCGTTTTATATTCATAGAGACTTCACGCCTCAAATCTCCTTCGACTTTAAACTCTTTGTCGACCTTCTCCCTGATTTTGATCACTTCATCATCTTTCAGGTTTTTTACCCGGGTGTCCGGGTTGACACCTGCCGCCTTAAGTATTAACCGGGCAGACGCGGGACCAATACCGTAAATATAGGTCAGACCCACTTCGATTCTTTTTTCTTTTGGTAAATCCACTCCTGAAATTCTAGCCAATTTTTAAATGCTCCTTATTCATTCTTGGGACGTCTGCACTCCCTGAAAATGGTTTCGACCTATCCTTGTCGCTGTTTATGCCTGGGATTTTCGCAGATCACCCGAATGACCCCTTTTCTCTTTATGACCTTACACTTCGAACAAATTGTTTTTATTGACGATCTGACTTTCATAATGTCCTCGTTCCATTTTAATGCTGACTATTTACTTGCTGAACCGGTATGTAATTCTTCCTCTTGTCAAATCATAGGGAGAAAGTTCGATGGTCACTTTATCTCCCGGCAATATCTTGATATAGTGCATTCTCATCTTCCCGGAGATATGAGCCAATACCTGATGCCCATTTTCCAATGAAACTTTAAACATGGCGTTCGGTAATGTTTCCTGAATGACCCCCTGCACCTCTATTGCATCTTCCTTCGCCATTTTAATCTGCTTTCCTGGCCGAGGTTAAAATAACCGGACCCTGTTCGGTAATGGCGATGGTATGTTCAAAGTGTGCGGAGAGGCTTCCGTCTTTTGTGACCACAGTCCATTTATCAGAAAGAATGTTTACGGCAGATTGACCAGCGTTGACCATTGGTTCAAGCGCAAGAACCATCCCTTTTTTAAGTCTCGGTCCCTGACCCGGATCACCATAGTTTGGAATCTGCGGCTCTTCATGCAAGTTTCTGCCGATTCCATGTCCCACGAAATCTCTGACCACGGTATACCCGGATGATTCGACATGACACTGGACAGCGTGCGAAATATCGGATAACCGGTTCCCTATTTTTGCCTGTTCAATCCCCTTATACAACGATTCTTCTGTTATTTTAATCAGTTTTTCAGCTTCTTTCTCAATTCTTCCAACGCCTACGGTTATGGCGGCGTCACCATAAAATCCGTCATATATCGCACCGAGATCCAATCCGATGATGTCTCCCTCAGAGAGAACATTTTTTTTTGAGGGAATTCCATGCACGACTTCGGAATTGACCGATGCACAAAGAGTGGCGGGGAAATTCCGGTACCCTTTAAAAGCGGGTTTTCCCCCTTTTTCAATGATCTTCGCCTCGGCGATTCGGTCGAGCTCGTCAGTCGTTACACCAGGCTTGACACTGGCCTTTAACACTGCTAATGTCTCCGCCACGATCTGGCAGGCTATTTTTATTTTCGATACCTCCTCATCTGACTTAAGAATGATCATTTAAAGCGTCAAACCGATAAAATCCTTTCAATTTCTTTACTCACGAGCGCTATTGTCCCATTCCCGGCCAGCGAATGCAAGAGACCCGAATTTTCATAATATTGCAGGAGCGGCGATGTCTTTTCCAGATATTCCTTATACCGGTTCCGAACCGTATCTTCCTTATCATCTTCCCGCTGAACCAATCCATTCTGGCATTGGTCGCAAATTCCGCTCTGCCGAGGAGGATTCAAAGTTATGTGAAAGACAGCTTTGCAGTTGGGACAACTTCGGCGCCCCGACAATCTTCTAACAATCTCCGCTTCGGCAAGGTCAAAATTGATTACCGCATCAATGCTTTTTCCGGCATCCGCAATGGTTTGATCCAGTGATTCCGCTTGTGGAATCGTTCTTGGGAAGCCGTCGAGAATGAAGCCTTTCTGACAATCCGGCTGTTTTAGTCTTTCCCGCACGAGTCCAATCACCACTTCATCCGGAACCAGCGCTCCCCGATCCATAAATGATTTTGCTTTTAATCCAAGCGGCGTCTTTAAGGCCACCGACTCTCTCAGAATATCTCCCGTTGAAATTTTTGGAATCCCATATCGGGAGGCTAACGCCTGGCCCTGGGTTCCTTTTCCAGCTCCCGGGGGACCGAGTAGAATGAAATTCAACTTGAAAAACCTTTCAGTTTCAATATTTAAGCGCTTCTACCTTTAAGTCGTCCTTTTTTCATGAAACCTTCATAATTTCGGGTAATCATATGAGTTTCAATCTGTTGAGCCGTATCAAGTCCTACCCCGACGACGATCAGAAGAGACGTGCCGCCAAAATAAAATGGAACATGCAATTTATAAATAAATAGCTCCGGCAAAACGGCGACTGCCGCCAGATAAATCGATCCAACAAAAGTGATACGTGTCAACACCCGGTAAATATAGTCGGAAGTCTTTTGACCAGGACGGATTCCAGGAATGAAACCGCCATATTTTTTCATATTATCGGCCATATCGACCGGATTGAGAACGACAGCCGTATAGAAAAAGCAAAAAAAGACGATCAGTGCGACATAGAGAAGGGTGTAAAAAAGCGACCCCGGGGCAAGATTTCGGCTCACGGCTTGTACCCAAGGGATCGCAATAAATCCGGCGATCGTTGCGGGAAAGGCAATGATAGAAGACGCGAAAATGGGGGGAATCACGCCCGCAGTATTTATTTTGAGAGGAATATGCGTATTTTGACCACCATAGACCTTTCTTCCCACGACCCGCTTGGCATACTGTACCGGAATTTTTCTTCGACCGCTTTCCAGAAATACGATTGCCGCAACAACAAAAATCATGACCAATATTAAAACCAAGACAAAAAAGATATTAAGTTCACCCGTCTTGACCAGCTGGAAAGTGCTATTGATGGCTGAGGGCATTCTGGCAACAATTCCAGCGAATATAATAAGAGAAATTCCGTTACCGATTCCCCGTTCGGTAATCTGCTCGCCCAGCCACATGAGAAAGGCAGTGCCGGCCGTTACCGTAATCATCGTCATGATTCTAAATCCCCAACCTGGATTCTGAACGAAAATTCCTTTCTCCATTCCTTCTAGTCCGACAGCAATTCCAAACGCCTGAATTAATCCAATGACAATGGTTCCGTAACGCGTATATTGAATGATTTTTTTTCTGCCGCGATCCCCTTCTTTTGCGAGTTTTGAAAGATGCGGAATGACGACGGTCAACAGTTGAAGAATAATCGATGCGCTGATATAGGGCATAATGCCCAGTGCAAAAATGGAAAGCTTGGAAAGTGCTCCTCCGGAAAAGATATCCAGAAACCCCATCAAGGAACCGCCCTGACGCGTCAAGAATTCACTTAAGGCATCGTTGTTGATTCCTGGCGTTGGAACATGCGCTCCAATTCTGTAGACAGCAAGCATCCCAAGGGTGAAGAGAACCCGGTGACGTAATTCTTCAATTTTAAATATATTCTGTAAACTGGTAACAAATCTTTCAAACAATTAAAGAACCTCTATCTGACCACCTGCTTTTTTGATCTTTTCTTCCGCTGTTTTTGAAAATTTATGTGCGTGAATCGTGATTGCCTTGGTCAATTCACCTTTTCCCAGAATTTTGACGAGTCCGCGTTTTCTAACCAATCCTGCTTTTCCCAAAGTCTCAGGTGTAATAGGACTTTCCTGGCAGGCCGTCAAAACATCCAGGTTCACAATCGAATATTCCGTTTTAAAAATAGAGGTAAATCCCCTTTTCGGAATTCGTCGTATTAAAGGCTGTTGGCCACCTTCAAAACCAGGACCTTTGACTCCGCCTGAACGTGCTTTTTGGCCTTTATGTCCCTTGGTGGAAGTTTTGCCGTGCCCGGATCCGGGTCCACGACCAATTCGTTTCTCTTTTTTTCTCGAACCGGGTACCGGTGCTAAATCCTCTAATTTCATATTCAATAACCTTTATGCCTGTTTAACTTCGAGTAAGTAAGGAATTTTATTAATCATCCCGCGGATTTCCGGCGTATCGGGGCGAACAACGGTCTGATTCATTTTTCTCAAACCGAGTCCGGCAACCACCCTCTTATGTTTGTCAGAGGTGCCGATGTAACTTCTCTTCAACGTGATAGATAATTTTTTAGTGGTCATATTACACCGCTATCTCTGGTTGTTTTCTCATTTCCCGAACACTGTTTCTTCCTCTGAGATTTTTCAATCCGAGCAAAGTCGCTTTTACAACATTGAATGGATTTCCACTTCCGAGACATTTACTCAGGATATTATGGATTCCGACCATTTCCATGACCGAGCGAACTGCCCCGCCTGCAATGATTCCGGTCCCGTCTGCTGCCGGTTTTAACAAGACATCTTCGGCGCCAAAATGACCTATGACTTCGTGGGGAATGGTGCGGCCTCTTAACTGAACTTCAAACATATTCTTCTTTGCGCTTTCAACGGCCTTCCGAATCGCTTCAGGCACCTCAGCAGCCTTTCCTTTTCCCATGCCGACCTGTCCGTTTCCATTACCGACCACCACGACGGCACTGAAACTAAACCGCTTACCCCCTTTAACAACCTTGGCGACCCGATTGATACAAACCACTTTGTCTTTTATCGATGACTCTTCCTGCTGATATGATTTTTCCAAAGCGACTCCTTTAAAATTCTAATCCGCCTTCACGGGCACCATCGGCCAGTGCCTTGACTTTTCCATGATAGAGATATCCCCCTTTGTCAAATACGACTCGGGAAATCTGTTTTGCTTTTGCTCTTTTGGCAAGGAGCTGACCGACTTTTTTTGCCATTTCAATATTCTTGGTCCCTTTTTTTTTGACCAAATCCTTTTCCTGGCTGGACGCCATAACCAAAGTGACCCCTTTGCTGTCATCGATGATCTGAGCCGAAATATAAAAATTACTTCTAAATACTGAAAGACGAGGCCGTTCCGGGGAACCTGAGATTTTCTTCCTGACCCGTTCATGGCGTTTTATTCTCGCCACATTCTTCTTTTCAACCATTAAACCCATATCGGTTCCTTTTTGATGACACTTGTCTTTAAATGATCTACTTGCCGGTCTTTCCTTCTTTTCTCAAAATCTTTTCGCCGGCGTATTTTATCCCTTTTCCTTTATAAGGCTCCGGCTCTTTTAGTCCGCGAATATTGGCGGCTAATTGCCCCAAAACTACTTTGTCCGACCCTTTCAACGTGATGACAGTCTGTTTATCCACCGAAGCATCTATCCCTTTCGGAAGTTCTATTTGGACCGGATGCGAGAATCCAAGAGTCAAAGAAAGGTTTCGTCCCTGCACCTGGGCTCTAAAACCGACACCGCTAATTTCCAGGACTTTTTCAAATCCTTTGGAAACCCCGGTAATCATATTGGCAACCTGACTCCTTGTTAATCCGTGAAGCGCCTTCGAAAAACCATCATTGCCATCCCGTTCGACCTTAACTTGGGAATGTTCCTGTTTGACTTTAATCTTCTCATGAATTTCCTGTCTGAGTTCTCCTTTAGGACCTTTTACAGTAACCACTCCGGGAGAACATTTGACTTCCACTCCCTGGGGAATGGTTATAAGTTTGCCACCTATTCTAGACATACCTTTTTCCAATCATCCTATTTTAAATATGCCGACGCGGAAAGTTACCAGATGGAACAGAGGATCTCACCGCCGAGATTCTGTTTCCGGGACTCCCGGTCAGTCAAAATGCCTTTCGAAGTTGAAAGGATCGCGATTCCCATTCCCCCCTTGACGAGAGGAATTTTGTCTTTTGCAACATAAACTCTCTTCCCGGGGGAACTGACTCTTTGAAGGTCATTTATGACTCTGTCTTCCTGGTCATTATGATATTTCAAGAATACCCGTATGAACCCCTTGCCGTCCTGACTGACAATTTTAAAGCTCTTTACAAATCCTTCTTGAAATATTTTTTTTGCAAGTTCCAATTTGAGTTTAGATAGTGGAACATCAACGAAACTTTGCCATCGTTGGTTTGCGTTTCGAATTCTGGTAAGCATATCCGCTATCGGATCGGCCATCGACATAATATTCTTTTCCTTTTTTTAGTTTATATACAAAAAATTACCAACTTGACTTAATGACACCCGGAATTTCACCCCTCAAACTCAATAATCTGAAGCAGATTCTGCACATCTGAAATTTTCCCATAAACCCACGACCTCTGCCGCAGACTGGACAGCGGTTGTAAGCCCTTACCTTGAATTTAGGGACTGCTTTGGCCTTGTTTCTTAATGCTTTCCTTGACAATCTCTCGTCTCCTTTATTTTCTGAAAGGCATTCCCAGGTGCCTCAATAGCGCTCTCCCCTGGTCATCATTCTTTGCAGTCGTGACAATGGTTATATCCATGCCATGAAGGGCGGCAATTTCATCATATTTAATTTCTGGAAATATGAGCTGTTCTTTGACTCCCAGAGTGTAACTCCCTCTCCCGTCAAATGATTTGGTCGAGACTCCACGAAAATCCCGGATTCGAGGCAACGCCGCGTGCAAAAGTCGGTGGAAGAATTCATACATGCGCTCTCCGCGCAACGTGACTTTACATCCGATCGGCATCCCTTCTCTTAATTTGAACCCGGCAATTGATTTTTTTGATTTCGTGATGACCGGTTTTTGTCCAGTGATCATACCCAGCTCCTTTGCCGCTTCGTCAAGGAGCTTCATGTTTGAAATCGCCTCACCCATTCCCACATTGATCACGATCTTTTCGAGCCTGGGAACCTGCATGACACTCTTGAATGAAAACTCCGACATGAGAGCCGGCGTCACTTCTTTCGAAAATTTTATTTTAATATAATTCGGTTCTTTTTTTGCCGCAACCGCTTCTTTTTTAGGAGCGGATTCTTTTTTTACCACAGCGTCTTTTGTGACTGTCTCTTTTTTTGCCATTTTTCCTTTAGACCTTTTTTCTATTCTTTATCGATACTTTCGCCGCATTTTCGGCAAACCCGGATTTTTTGTTTATTTTCCAAAACTTTTGTCCCGGTACGGGTCACAGCATTGCAATGTGTGCAAATCAGCATGACATTGGAAATATGGATGGAAGCCTCTTTATCGACGATTCCTCCCTGCTTATTGTTCTGGTTGGGTTTCTGATGTTTCTTGATCATATTGAGTTTTTCGACCAGTATCCTCTGTTCCCTCGAAAGAATTTGCAGGACCTTTCCCTGCTTTCCCCGTTCCCGCCCCGATATGACTTCGACCTTATCCCCCTTTTTTAACCGGACCTGCGTTATTTTCACATCACTACCCAACATAGTTCTATCCTTATCGGTTTCTCAGCAATCGATTATAATACTTCGGGTGCAAGGGAAATAATTTTAGTAAATTTCTTTTTTCTCAACTCCCTTGCAACCGGACCAAAAATACGGGTTCCCACAGGCTCTCCCTGGGCATTAATCAGGACCGCAGCATTCCGGTCAAATTTGATATAAGACCCGTCTTCCCTTCTGATCTCTTTTACCGTTCTCACGACGACTGCCTTGGCAACATCTCCCTTTTTGACCGAAGCGTTTGGAATGGCTTCCTTGACTGCGACCGAAATAATATCCCCAATAGTGGCATAGCGTTTATGTGACCCACCCATCACATGAAAGCACATGACTTTTTTAGCACCGGAATTATCCGCAACATCTAAATAACTATAGATCTGTATCATGAGCTTACTCTCCCGCTTTCACACCCGATTTTTGAGGAACTGAACTGACGATTTCCACGACCTTCCAATGTTTCTCTTTACTCATGGGTCTGGATTCGATGATTTTGACCTGATCGCCGACCTGGCATTTATTCTCCTGATCATGGGCTTTTAATCGGGTAAAGCGCTTAACAACTTTCTGATACTGGGAATGCAGGAAGGTTCGCTCGATCTGAATGACAGCGGTTTTATCCATCTTGTTGCTGATCACCCTGCCTATGAAGCTTTTTTTCTTCTTTGAAACTGATTGTTGCTCTGTCATATTATCGCCTGTCATTTCGAAAGTGACTTTTCAGCCTGACTTTCTTTCATTATTGTTTCAATTCTGGCCACATCCCGCCTAATTGTTCTGACTCTGGCGAGATTTTCCATTTTTCCCAACACAATCTGACAACGCAAATTGAAGAGCTCCTTTTTAAATTCACCTTTCCGGGTGAGGAGGTCTTCACCTGATAAATTTCGAAGATCTTTGACTTTCATTAAATTACTCCACGCTCAACAAGTTTTGTCGCAATGGGAAGCTTGAATGCAGCGAGCCTCAATGCCTCTTCCGCGACCTGACGGGTCACGCCATCCATTTCATATAAGATCCGTCCGGGTTTTACAACTGCCACCCAGTATTCCGGGTTACCTTTTCCATTTCCCATACGAGTCTCGGCCGGTTTTTTTGTGATCGGTTTGTCTGGAAAAATCCGGATCCAGATTTTTCCTCCTCGCTTAATATACCGGGTCATGGCAATACGTGCCGCTTCAATCTGCCGGCTGGTGATCCAGCCTGGCTCCATGGCTTTTAATCCAAATTCCCCGAATGAAAGGTCTCCGCCGCGATAGGCCTTTCCCTTCATGTTTCCCTTCATCATTTTTCGGTGTTTGACTTTTTTCGGACTAAGCATACTTCCTTTCACTTCGACGTTCGGCCCGGACTTCTTCGCTGTCGACTAAAATATCTCCTTTGTATATCCAGACTTTGACCCCAATCTGTCCATAGGTCGTTTTTGCTTCAGCCAGGCCGAAATCAATATCGGCACGAAGCGTATGGAGCGGCACCCGGCCCTCCCGATACCACTCCGTCCTGGCAATTTCAGAACCCGCCAACCGACCCGCACACGAAATTTTAATTCCCAACGCCCCTAATCGAAGTGCTGTGGTGACACTCTTTTTCATCGCTCTTCGATAAGCGATACGTTTCTCAAGCTGAAGCGCGACGCTTTCCGCAACGAGCTGGGAATCAAGTTCCGGTTTCTTGATCTCCTTGATATTGATATAAACCTGTTTCTTGGCAATAGCTTCAAGTTCGACTTTTAATTTGTCAACTTCGGCTCCTTTACGCCCAATAATAATTCCCGGTCTTGCAGTAAAAATATTGATCTTAACCTGATTTGCGGACCGATCGATTTCGACTCTTGAGACTCCGGCATGAAAGAGTTTCTGTTTAACAATCTTGCGGATCTTCAAGTCCTCGTGAAGCAGTTTTGCGTAATCTTTGTCCGCATACCATTTCGAAGTCCAGGTTTTGATATATCCTAATCTAAATCCAACGGGATGTACTTTTTGTCCCAATCTAGCCCCCCAATAAAACTGACATTAGTTCATTTTTCTTCAGGCCGGCACCGCCAGGCCCCATTCTCTTTTCTAAATTAAAACAGTTCGTTATTTCTTGTCCTTGATCTTGTCCTTTCGGTCAGACAAAACAATGGTAATATGACTCGACCTCTTTCGAATCGTAAAGGCCCGGCCCATGGCGCGCGGCTGGAATCGTTTCATGACGGCCCCGCCATTCACAAAGACCTGGCTGACAAAGAGATCATCCGGGTCTCCGACTTCCCGATTCTCGGCATTGGCAATCGCCGATTTGAGAAGTTTTTCAATCGTTTTCGCCGCATGTTGAGGCATAAACCGCAACGTGTTCATTGCGGATTCCACTTTCTGTCCTCTTATCAAATTTACAATTAACCGGGCTTTTCTCGGTCCAATATGGACATGTCTTAGTATTGCTTTGGCCTCAGCCATAGTGTCGTTTCCTTTATTTTAAGGCCGCAGCTTTTTCGGATTTCGCCGCGCCGTGCCCCTTGAAAAACCTTGTCGGAGCAAATTCTCCAAGCTTATGACCCACGGTATTTTCAGAAACATAAACGGGAATGAATTTTCTACCGTTATGGACGGCAAATGTATGTCCAATCATATCCGGCACAATCGTAGATCTTCTTGACCAGGTCTTTATGATTTTCTTTTCGTTAGCTGAGTTCATTTTTTCAACCTTTTTCAGAAGGTTCGCTTCGACAAAAGGTCCTTTACTAATGGATCGAGGCATTGCTATTTCCTTTTCTTAATAATAAAAGGGGTCGTTAATTTCCTTCTTCTCGTTTTATAACCTTTGGTCAGCATCCCCCATGGAGAAACAGGATGTGGATTACCCTGTCCGGATTTTCCTTCGCCACCACCATGTGGATGGTCAACCGGGTTCATGGCCAAGCCCCTGACGATGGGTCTTCGACCAAGCCACCTTGATCTCCCCGCTTTGCCAATCACCACATTTTCATGTTCAATATTGCCAACCTGACCGATGGTCGCAAAACACTCCGCCAGGACGAGCCTGACTTCTCCTGAACCAAGACGAATCTGGACATATTCACCTTCTTTTGCCATCAACTGGGCCGAACCGCCAGCGCTTCGGACCATCTGGCCGCCCTTGCCGATTTTGAGTTCAATATTGTGTATCAGGCTTCCCAACGGAATGGCCTTTAAAGGCATCGCGTTGCCCGGCTTGATGTCAATTCCGGTTGGTCCGGATTGAACGGTGTCCCCCACTTTCAATCCGACGGGAGCCAGAATGTACCTCTTTTCGCCATCGGCATAATGAAGGAGAGCGATTCGTGCTGAACGATTTGGATCATATTCAATGGCCGCCACTTTGGCGGGAATATTCCATTTGTTCCGCTTAAAATCAATGAGACGGTACATCCGTTTATGTCCGCCACCTAAATGACGGCTCGTGATTTTTCCTCTGTTGTTTCTTCCTCCAGAGGAAGGAATGCGAACCAGAAGACTTTTTTCAGGCGCGTCCTTTGTAATTTCATCAAAGGTGGCAACCGTCATGGAACGCCTTCCTGGCGAAGTCGGTTTAAATGGTTTCGTCGGCATTAAAGTCCCTCAAATAAATTCAGTTTTTCACCCGTTTTCAAAGTCACAATTGCCTTTTTCCAGTTATTTTTCTTTCCTTCAAATCGGCCTAATCGTTTCTTCTTTCCTTCGATTCGAATCACGTTCACTGCTTCGACTTTAACTTTCAGAACTTCCTCTACGGCCTTTTTTATTTCAATCTTATTGGCATCCTTGCGGACCTCAAACGAGACTTTATTGAGTGTTTCGCGCATGAGGGTGCTCTTTTCAGTCAGGAGCGGTTTTACGATAATATCGTGATAATCTTTCATTGGGTTAAAACCTCAACTATTCTATTTAAACTGCGGGGTGTCACAACCAGGTTCTGATGAGTCATCACATCCAGAACATTCAGTCTTTCCGGCTTTAATAGCGTGACCCGGGAAATATTGGACGAAGAACGAACAAGATTTTCATTTTCAATTTCATTGACAATAAGTGTCGTATCGGAAAGGCTTAACTGTTCAAGTATTTTCGAAAACGGTTTCGTCTTGGGTTCGATACCTTCCCAGTCATGAACGACCTTAAGGGTGCCTTCTCTGGCCTTTTCCGCAAGTAATCCGCATAGCGCCAATCGAACTTTCTTCTTCGGCATCGAATAGGAATAATCTCTCGGAATAGGTCCAAATATCGTCCCACCGCCCCTCCACAATGGAGAACGGATCGAACCTGCCCTCGCCCGCCCTGTCCCTTTTTGTTTCCAGGGTTTTTTCCCTCCGCCTCTGACAAATCCTTTTGTTTTTGTCTTCGCCGTTCCCTGTCGCATCGAGGCTTGCTGCATCAGTACGACTTCATGCAAAAGCCCTTTGTTGAGCGGTAAATCAAAAATTCTGGGATCGAGGGTCACCGTTCCGGCATTTTCATTTTTCAAATTTACGACTGAAAGTTCCACCTTAAGCTACCTTCCCTGTTTTCTTTATCGCCTTTTTCACCATGACCAGGCTGCCTTTGGATCCCGGTACAGCCCCTTTGACAAACAAGATATTCTCTTCTTTTCGAACTTCGACGACGAGCAGGGATTGGATCGTAACTCTTCTGTTTCCCATATGACCTCCCATGCGCTGATTTTTCCAGACACGCGAAGGAAATGAGCTTGCACCAATTGAACCCGGCGCACGGTGAAACATGGATCCGTGGGTCGCGGGACCGCCTTTAAAATGGTGTCTTTTCATCACACCCTGGAATCCTTTTCCAATGGACATTCCCTGCACATCAATTTTTTCACCTTTTGCGAAAAGATCGGCGTGTAATACCTGGCCCAGGGTCATATCCGAGACATCCCCTTTAAATTCTCTCAGATACTGGTAGGGCTCACTCTGGGCGGATTTAAAGTGACCGGTCAGGGGTTTGGTCACATTCTTTTTCTTTTTTTCGACAAATGCGATTTGGGCGGCACGATAACCCTCTTTTTCCATATTTTTGAGTTGAACCACCTTACAGGGTCCGAGCTCTATAATCGTCACCGGCACCAGCTTGCCCTGATCATAGATTTGAGTCATTCCCAGCTTTTTTCCCAGCATACCGTTAATCATGAATCCGTCCGTTTCCTTATAATTTAATTTCCACATCGACACCGGCAGAGAGATTTAACTTCATCAGTGCATCAACAGTGTCCTGGGTCGGATTTAAAATATCCAAAAGCCTTTTGTGGGTTCGAATTTCAAATTGTTCACGCGACTTCTTATCAACATGGGGTGAACGCAAGACAGTATATTTATTGATTCTTGTCGGCAGGGGGATCGGTCCCGAAATCTTGGCTCCCGTTCGTTTCGCCGTGTCGACGATATCTACAAGAGACTGATCCAGAATTCTGTAATCGTATGCTTTCAATCTAATTCTAATTTTCTGTTTTACCACTTGCCCCCCAATTATGGACCCAAACCTTTTTATTTACGCGGTGATTTCGCTTATGACGCCGGCACCTACGGTTCGTCCACCTTCCCGAATCGCAAACTTCAATCCCTTCTCCATCGCAATCGGCATAATTAATTCCACCGCAATGCTCACATTGTCTCCAGGCATCACCATCTCCACACCGCTGGCCAGCTCCACCACCCCGGTCACGTCCGTCGTCCTAAAATAAAACTGCGGCCGGTATCCCTTGAAAAACGGCGTGTGACGCCCTCCTTCATCCTTCGTCAAAATATACGCCTCCGCCTTGAACTTCGTATGCGGCGTAATACTCCCAGGCTTCGATAACACCATCCCGCGCTCCACATCTTCCTTCTTCGTCCCGCGCAGCAAAACCCCCACATTATCCCCAGCCTGCCCCTGGTCCAATATCTTCCGAAACATCTCCACACCCGTTACCACCGTCTTCTGGGTCGGTCGTATCCCTACAATCTCAATCTCCTCCCCAACCTTCACAATCCCACGCTCCACTCTCCCCGTCACCACCGTCCCACGTCCCGATATACTAAACACATCCTCAACAGGCATCAAAAACGGCTTGTCCAATTCCCTCGTCGGTGTCGGAATGTAACTGTCCACCGCCTTCATTAACTCAAAAATCACCCCGCATTTCGGACAGTCGTCTTTCCCGCAACCGCATTCCAGTGCCTTTAACGCAGAACCCTTCACAATCGGTATGTCATCCCCAGGAAAATTGTATTTACTCAATAATTCCCGAACCTCAAGCTCCACAAGGTCCAATAACTCCTTATCGTCCACCATATCCGCCTTGTTCATAAAAACCACAATGTACGGCACCCCAACCTGACGCGCTAACAAAATATGCTCTCTCGTCTGAGGCATCGGCCCATCCGCCGCACTCACCACCAATATCGCCCCGTCCATCTGCGCCGCACCCGTAATCATGTTCTTCACATAATCCGCATGACCAGGACAGTCCACATGCGCATAATGCCGGTTCGCCGTCTGGTACTCCACATGCGCAATCGCAATCGTAATCCCACGCTCACGTTCCTCCGGCGCCTTGTCTATCTGATCATACGCCAAAAACTCCGCCCACTTCCTCGAGGCCAAGACCTTCGTAATCGCCGCAGTCAACGTCGTCTTCCCATGATCCACATGCCCAATCGTCCCAATGTTAATGTGCGGCTTCGTCCGCTCAAACTTCGCCTTCGCCATGACTCTAATTCCCTTCTTCTTTCTTTAAGCCCTATTAATTATTGTGTCAAACCCGCTATTCGTCCGACCCTTCAAATTTGGCGATAATTTCATCAGAAATATTCTTGGGAACCACATCGTAATGGGAAAATTGCATGGTAAACACCGCTCTACCTTGTGTCATCGACCGGAGATCGGTTGCGTATCCAAACATTTCAGAAAGGGGAACGATCGAATCGATGACTTGCGCTCCGGATCTTGCTCTCATTCCCTGAATTTTTCCTCTTCTTGAATTCAAATCTCCCATCACATCGCCCATATGTTCTTCCGGACAGATCACTTCCAAGGTCATGATCGGCTCAAGTAGCGCCGGATTCGCCTTTTTTGCACCCGCTTTGACGGCCATGGAACCGGCAATCTTAAATGCCATTTCGGAAGAATCCACATCATGGTATGAACCATCAAAAATAGTCACTTTGATATCCACCATGGGATAGCCTGCCAACACACCGTTTTGAAGCGCTTCGAAAACGCCCTTTTCAACCGGTGCAATGTATTCCTTGGGAACCGCACCCCCGACGACCTTATTTACAAACTCAAATCCTTTTCCAGGTTCGAGAGGTTCGATCTCAAGCCAGACATGTCCGTACTGTCCGCGTCCGCCTGTTTGGCGTATATATTTTCCTTCAGTCTGGACTTTTGAACGAATGGTCTCACGGAATGCAACCTGGGGCTTTCCGACATTCGCCTCAACCTTAAATTCTCGTTTCATCCGATCCACAATAATTTCAAGGTGAAGCTCGCCCATGCCAGAAATAATCGTCTGGCCGGTTTCTTCGTCACTGGTAATGCGGAGAGAAGGGTCTTCTTGTCCTAATTTCTGCAATGCCATCCCCATTTTTTCCTGGTCGGCTTTGGTTTTGGGCTCAATGGCCAGCGAAATAACCGGTTCCGGAAAACTCATGACTTCAAGCAGAATTGGACGATCTTCTTCGCAGAGGGTATCTCCGGTCCTCGAACTCTTTAATCCCACTGCTGCGGCAATTTCTCCCGCATAAACCTCTTTAATCTCTTCCCTCTTGTTGGCATGCATTTTCAATATCCGCCCGACGCGCTCTTTGGTATCTTTGGTCGAATTGTATAAATAGGAGCCTGCCTTTAAGACCCCCGAATAGACTCTAAAGAAGGTCAATTGTCCCACAAAAGGATCGGTCATAATTTTAAATGCAAGAGCCGAAAATTTTTCATCATCTGACGCCCTGACGACTATTTCCTCTTTGGTCTGCGGATGAATACCTTTAATCGGCGGAACGTCCAAAGGAGAAGGGAGATACTCAACCACGGCGTCTAGCAAGAGCTGAACGCCCTTATTCTTGAAGGCGGCCCCGCAGAGAACCGGATTGAACGCCATCGCAATGGTTCCTTTACGAAGGGCTCTCTTGATTTCATCAACGGAGATCTCCTCACCGTTCAAATATTTTTCCATCACGACGTCATCTTGATCGGCAATGGCTTCAATCATTTTCGCACGATATTCCTTGGCCTGTTGGAGCATTTCGGCAGGAATGTCAGCAACCACATATTTGGCGCCGAGCGTTTCGTCATCAAAGAAGATGCCCTTCATTTCAACCAGGTCAACGGAACCCCTGAAGTAATCTTCCTTGCCGATCGGAAGCTGGATCGGAACCGGATTAGCCGAAAGACGGTCAACCATTGTCTTAACGCTCTCATAGAAATCGGCTCCAACACGGTCCATCTTGTTCATAAAGGCAATTCTCGGAACCCGATATTTATCCGCCTGCCGCCAGACGGTTTCCGACTGAGGCTCCACCCCCTGAACAGAATCAAAAACGGCGACAGCACCATCCAGAACACGGAGGGAACGTTCTACTTCTATCGTAAAATCGACATGTCCCGGCGTATCAATGATATTAATCCGGTGATTTTTCCAAAATGAGGTGGTTGCGGCAGCAGTAATCGTAATGCCCCTTTCCCTTTCCTGCTCCATCCAGTCCATGGTCGCTGTTCCTTCATGGACTTCCCCGATTTTATGAGTAATTCCGGTATAATAAAGAATTCTTTCGGTCGTGGTCGTTTTGCCGGCATCGATGTGGGCCATAATGCCAATATTTCTGGTTTTATCTATAGGGTATTGTCTGGACATTTCCTCTTACCACCTAAAATGGGCAAATGCCTTGTTGGCTTCTGCCATTTTATGCGTATCTTCCTTCTTCTTGATGGCGCCTCCCGTATTATTGGAAGCATCCAGAATTTCAGCGGCAAGTTTCTCTTCGAACGATTTTCCCGCCCGCTGTTTGGCATAGGAAAGAAGCCAGCGAAGGGCCAGGGAAATCCTTCGGGAAGGGCGGACATCAACTGGAACCTGGTAGGAGGCACCACCCACTCTTCTCGATTTGACCTCTACAACAGGTTTGATATTGTCAATGGCCGTTTTAAATACTTTTAATGGGTCATTTCCCGTTTTGGTTTTTATGACTTCAAAAGAATCGTAACAGATCGATTCCGCAGTACTTTTTTTCCCTTTTTTCATGACGGAATTGACAAATTTGGCTACGAGCCGGTCATTAAAAATCGGATCCGGCAATATTTCTCTTTTAACGATGACTTTTCTTCTAGGCATTAAAATATTCCTCTTGAAAATCTATTTCGGACGCTTCGCTCCATACTTGGACCGTCCTTGCTTCCGGTTTGCGACACCCACCGTATCCAGCGAACCCCGGACAATATGATATCTAACCCCAGGAAGATCTTTCACTTTGCCGCCTCTCACAAGCACAATGGAATGTTCCTGGAGATTGTGGCCGACTCCTGGAATATAGGAGGTGACTTCCATTCCGTTGGTTAAACGAACCCTCGCCACTTTTCTTAACGCAGAGTTTGGCTTTTTCGGCGTGGTCGTGTAAACCCTGACGCAAACTCCCCTTCTCTGAGGACATTCTTTTAACGCCGGACTTTTGGTTTTTCCTTTGGCCTGTTTCCGGCCAATTCGGATTAATTGATTGATTGTAGGCACTCTTTCATCCTTTTCGTTTGCTATTTTAGAAAAACTTGTGGATTATATCAGAACCCTAACGAATGTCAAGCGTTTTGTCTGAAATCTTTAGGTTTTTCAGGAACTCGCGGGCTCTTTCTCCTCCATCTCCTCACGAGAAGTGACCGGTTCCACCTCTTCTCTTTCCGCAGGCGGAACATAAGTGTCCTGATATTCCGAAAATCCGGTTCCAGCGGGAATGAGTCTCCCGACAATGACATTCTCTTTCAATCCCAGCAGGTCATCTGTTTTCCCGCTGATTGCGGCTTCCGTTAGCACGCGAGTCGTTTCCTGGAATGACGCCGCTGAAATAAAGCTTTCGGTGCTCAATGAAGCTTTGGTAATTCCGAGCAGTATTGGCTTTCCAATGGCCGGACGCTTGCCCTGGGACATGACCTTTTCATTTTCGATTGCAAAAAGAATCTTGTCGACCTGACCTCCCATGAGAAAATCGGTATCGCCGGGATCTTCTATCTTCACCTTTCTCAGCATCTGGCGAACGATGATTTCGATATGCTTGTCGTTAATCGAAACTCCCTGCAAACGATAGACTTCCTGCACCTCGTCCACGAGATATTTCTGGAGCTCTTTCGGACCGAGAATATCGAGAATGTCATGAGGATTGGCAGATCCGTCCATCAAGGGTTCTCCGGCTTGCACCCAATCTCCTTCATGAACGTTCACATGTTTCCCTTTCGGGATAAAGTATTCCCGAATATCTCCCATTTCGTTCTTAACCATGATCTTCCTCATCCCTTTGACAAAGCCGCCGTATTCCACCGTTCCATCAATTTCACTGATCACAGCCTGTTCTTTCGGTTTTCTCGCTTCAAAGAGCTCAGCAACTCTCGGGAGACCACCTGTAATATCCTTTGTTTTGGTTGTTTCACGAGGAATCTTGGCCAGGACATCTCCGGGGAATACCGTGTCACCTTTTTCAACCAGAATGTGAGCACCCGCCGGAAGCAGATACCGTGCTACCGACGTCCCTGAAATCTTGGCGGTTTTCCCATGATCATCCTTAATCGAGATGCGGGGACGAAGATTCGAGCCCGGATAATCGATAATGACCCGTCGAGAAAGTCCGGTCACCTCATCGACCTCCTCCCGCATGGTGACCCCTTCGACGATATCTCCAAATGCGATTTTTCCGCCGACTTCGGTCAGTATAGAAAGAGAGTAGGGATCCCATTCCACCAGTTTTTGCGAAGGATCGACTTTGCCTCCGTCTTTGACCTTGATTTTGGCACCGTAAACCACAGAATACTTTTCTTTTTCACGGCCTGATTCGTCGAAAACCGCAATTTTGCCGTTACGGTTCATCACAATCATATCGCCATCTTTGTTTTTCACAGTATTCAAATTCAGATACTTTATTTTCCCCTTATTTTTTGACTCAAGGACAGTCTGCTCAATGACTTTGCTGGCGGTCCCTCCGATATGAAACGTTCTCATGGTCAACTGGGTGCCCGGTTCTCCGATCGATTGAGCAGCAATAACGCCAACCGCCTCTCCCTTGTCAACCAATTTTCCCCTGGCGAGATCGCGCCCGTAACATTTTGCACAGACTCCTCTTCTCGCCTGACAAGTCAACACAGACCGGATCTTGACCCGGTCCACACCCGAATCGACAATCAATTTCACTTTTGCTTCATCCAGATCGTCATCGGCATTACAGATCACTTCACTGGTCAAAGGGTCTCTGATCTCCTCGGCCGCAAGACGCCCAAGAAGTCGTTCTTCAAGAGGTTCGATAATTTCGCCCCCCTCCACCAGTGAGGAAACATAGATTCCATCCATCGAATGACAGTCGACTTCATTGATGATGACATCCTGAGAAATATCGACCAGACGTCGCGTCAGATACCCGGAATTGGCCGTTTTGAGCGCGGTGTCGGCAAGACCCTTTCGTGCTCCGTGAGTCGAAATAAAATACTGAAGGACCGTTAACCCTTCCCTGAAATTTGCCGTGATCGGAGACTCAATAATTTCTCCGGAAGGTTTCGCCATCAGGCCTCTCATTCCTCCCAGCTGACGAATCTGCTGGGTGCTTCCTCTTGCACCGGAATCCGCCATCATGAAAATAGAATTGAAATCCTTTATTTTCTTATCTTTTCGGCCCGTTTTAACAGCTTCTTCTTCGTTACCGAGCTCTTTCATCATTTCGGTCGCGATCTGTTCCGTAACATGGGCCCAGATATCCACCACTTTGTTGTATCTTTCACCATTGGTAATCAAACCCTCAGAGTACTGTTTTTCAATTTCAAGAACTTCGGTTCTCGCCCTTTTGATGAATTCCTCTTTACGCGTTGGAATATGCATATCATCAATGCAAATGGATAGTCCAGCACGGGTCGCATAGCTATAACCAAGGTCTTTGATCTTATCCAGAAGAATCACGGTCTCCCGGTTGCCCGCTTCGCGATAGCAGACATCGATTAACTTCATGATCTCTTTCTTATTTAAAACCTGATTCACATGAACAAAGGGAACTTTCTTTGGAATGATTTCCCAAAAAATCCCTCTCCCCACCGTGGTGTCGACCAGTTCGCCGTCCATTCTCAATTTTACTTTCGCATGTTCTTCCACTTCTCCGGCATCATAGGCAATTCTCAGTTCCCGAATATCGGAAAATTTCTTTCCCTCGCCTTTAGAGCCGGCCCGTTCCTTGGTCAGCCAGTAGCATCCTAAAACCATATCCTGGGACGGAACCATGATCGGCTTTCCGCTTGCAGGAGAAAGGATGTTATTGATTGACATCATCAGAACCCGCGCTTCGATCTGAGCCTCGACGGAAAGCGGAATATGTACGGCCATTTGATCGCCGTCAAAATCGGCATTGAATGCGGCGCAGACTAGCGGATGAAGCCGGATTGCCTTTCCTTCAACTAAAACCGGATCAAAAGCCTGGATACCAAGGCGATGAAGCGTCGGAGCACGATTGAGAAGTACCGGATGTTCTTGTATGACCTCGTCCAGAACATCCCAGACTTCAGGCCGTTCTTTTTCAACCAGTTTTTTGGCACTCTTGATTGTCGTGACATACCCTTCCTGTTCCAGCTTATGGAAGATAAAGGGCTTGAAAAGTTCGAGGGCCATTTTTTTAGGCAATCCGCACTGATGAAGCTTTAGTTCAGGACCGACGACGATTACTGACCGGCCTGAATAGTCGACTCGCTTTCCCAGGAGATTTTGCCGGAATCGACCCTGTTTCCCTTTGAGCATGTCGGAGAGACACTTTAAAGGCCGCTTGTTGGGTCCTCGAATCGATCGGCCTCTTCGGCCGTTATCGAATAATGCGTCCACAGATTCCTGCAGCATCCTCTTCTCGTTCCGAATGATCACCATCGGGGCCTTCAACTCGATCAGTCTCTTTAATCGGTTATTGCGGTTAATGACCCTGCGGTAAAGATCATTCAGGTCCGAAGTCGCAAACCTACCTCCATCCAAAGGCACCAGCGGTCTGAGTTCCGGAGGAAGTACGGGAATAACATCCATGATCATCCAGGCAGGTTGATTCCCCGATTTACGAAATGCTTCAACTACTTTTAATCTCTTAGTCAGTTTCTTCTTAATGGCGGCAGAACTTGCATCTTTTATTTTTATCTGGAGATCGGTCCAGAGTTCTTCAAGCTGAATTCTCTCCAAGAGTTCCCGGATGGCTTCCGCTCCCATGTCCGCCCTGAATTTTCCACTGTATTCCTCATAAAGGGCTCGGAATTTCTCCTCTGAGAGCAGTTCTCTTTCCTTTAATGGGGTATCTCCCGGATCAAGAACTACATACTGCTCAAAATAAAGGATTCTCTCCAGCTGCTTGAGCGTCATATCCAGAAGTGTACCGATTCGGCTTGGAACCCCTTTTAAGAACCAGATATGTGCTACAGGAGACGCCAGTTCGATATGCCCCATCCTCTCGCGCCGCACTTTGGCCTGAATGACTTCGACACCGCATTTGTCACACACAATTCCGCGATGTTTCATCCTTTTGTATTTGCCGCAGTTACATTCCCAGTCTTTAGTAGGTCCGAAAATCTTGGCGCAAAATAATCCGTCCCGCTCTGGCTTAAAAGAACGGTAATTGATCGTTTCGGGCTTTTTGACCTCTCCATAAGACCAGGACCTGATCTTTTCCGGGGACGCAACGCGAATACGAATTGCATCGAAAGAAACGGGATCTTTAGGCTTTTCAAATAAGCTGTACATGCTTTCCAAGATTAACTCCTTATCGGGTTAAAATTTAATTGAACTTATTCTCTTCCCTTGACCAGTTCGACGTCCAATCCAAGGCTTTGCAACTCTTTAATCAACACGTTGAATGACTCCGGAAGGCCCGGCTCAAGGAAAGGTTCTCCTTTCACAATGGCCTCGTAAATTCTTGATCTTCCTGGAACATCATCGGATTTTACCGTTAAGAATTCCTGCAGAATGGATGCCGCACCGTAAGCCTGAAGTGCCCAGACTTCCATTTCTCCCAAGCGCTGACCGCCGAATTGCGCCTTGCCTCCCAGGGGCTGCTGAGTCACCAACGAATAGGGACCAATGGATCTCGCATGAATCTTGTCATCCACCAGATGGTGGAGTTTCAACATATACATGACTCCGACGGTCACAGGCCTCTTAAAGGGTTCGCCCGTTTTCCCGTCGCATAGCATAATCTGTCCTGACGACGGGAGACCGGCGGTCACCAGGAGGTCTTTGATTTCCTTTTCCATGGCTCCGTCAAAAACGGGGCTGGAAACATGAATTCCAAGTGTTTTCGCGGCCCAGCCAAGATGGGTTTCCAAAATCTGGCCTACGTTCATACGGGAAGGAACGCCCAGTGGATTCAAAACAATATCCACAGGTGTACCGTCTGGCAGATAGGGCATGTCCTCCGCCGGCAGTATCCTGGAGACCACACCCTTATTGCCGTGACGTCCGGCCATTTTGTCACCCACCTGCAATTTTCTCTTCATTGCGATATAGACTTTGACCAGTTTAATCACGCCAGGAGGAAGCTCATCACCTTTTTTCAGACGACCCACCTTTTCGTCATAAATCGTTTGTAGCATTTCCATCTGGTCTTTCGTGTAGCGTTCGATCTCGGTGATCTTTTCAGCCTCGTCGTTCTCAACAAGCGAAATGTCCTTTAAATCACTGTCAGAAATCTTGTTGAGAATATCTTCGGTAATCTTTTTTTTCTTTTGAAGCAGCGTTTCTCCCGTTTCACGATCCATAATTTCACTTGAAACGGTTTGATCAAGGAGTATTTTCCTGATCTTCTTGCTCTTTTCCTCTTCGAGTAGCCGAAGCTCATCCTGATGGTCTCTCTGAATACGATGAATGTCGTCAGTTTCAATGCTCTTGGCTCGTTCATCCTTATCGATTCCTCGCCTGGAAAATATTTTGACGTCGACCACAATACCTTCGATCCCCGGAGGAACATATAACGAAGCATCTTTCACATCTCCGGCCTTTTCGCCGAAGATTGCCCTCAGTAATTTTTCTTCCGGTGTCAACTGGGTCTCCCCCTTCGGAGTTACCTTACCAACGAGAATATCCCCGGGTTTGACTTCTGCGCCAATCCGGATAATTCCTGACTCATCCAGATTCTTCAATGCTTCTTCGCTGACATTTGGAATATCGCGGGTAATGTCTTCTTTCCCGAGTTTCGTATCTCGAGACTCGATTTCGAACTCTTCAATGTGAATGGAGGTGAAACGGTCTTCCTTGACACAGTTTTCACTCACCAGAATAGCGTCTTCAAAGTTGTATCCTCCCCAGGGCATGAATGCGACCAGGATATTTTTACCGAGGGCGAGCTCTCCTTTTTCAATTGATGGGCCATCCGCAAGAACGTCTCCCTTCTTGACTTTTCGACCCACCTGAACAATCGGTTTCTGAGTGATACAGGTATTCTGGTTCGAACGCTGGAATTTAATGAGATTATAAACGTCAAGTGCAACATCCGGTTCCTTCTGGGAAAGTTCTTTCTCTTTTCGAGTCAGTTCCGCACGGACGACTATTCGGGTTGCGTCGACGCTTTCAATCACTCCGGAACGTCGTGCAAGAACAACGTATCCCGAGTCTTTTGCGACGATTGCTTCCATTCCGGTCCCGACAAACGGAGCTTCCGTTTGAAGCAGGGGAACGGCCTGTCGTTGCATGTTTGATCCCATCAGGGCCCGGTTTGCGTCGTCATTTTCGAGAAACGGGATCAGGGCCGTTGCAACCGAGACGATCTGTTTGGGAGAAACATCCATGTAATTGATCTTCTCGGGGGTCACCATCACAAAATCGCCCCCATGTCTGGCAGAAACCATATCAGCCGTAATTTTCCCTTTCACATCTATTTTGGTGTTTGCCTGCGCAATAATATATTTGTCCTCGTCGATCGCGGAAATATAAACGACTTCGTCGCTGACCTTTTCGTTTTCAACCATTCGGTAAGGAGACTCAATAAAACCGAATTCATTCACTCTCGCGTAGGTGGCCATTGAAGTAATCAGTCCGATATTTGGTCCTTCTGGCGTTTCAATAGGACAAATCCGGCCATAGTGACTCGGATGAACGTCGCGCACTTCAAATCCGGCCCTCTCACGGGTCAATCCACCAGGACCTAAGGCCGATAACCTTCTCTTGTGGGTAATTTCGGCCAGGGGATTGGTTTGATCCATGAACTGTGAAAGCTGGCTGGACCCAAAGAATTCTTTTATGACCGCAATTACCGGTTTGGAGTTGATGACGTCATGGGGAAGAACCGTTTCAAGATCAAGCAGGTTCATTCTCTCCTTGATCGTCCTTTCCATCCGCACCAGACCGACTCTGAACTGGTTTTCCAGCATTTCCCCCACGGATCGAACTCTTCTGTTTCCGAGATTGTCAATGTCGTCGATCTCCCCTTTGCCGCTTTTCAAATTGATCAGATATCGAACCACTTCAACCACATCCTCCTTGGTCAGGGTTCTCAGGTCAAGCGGAAGTTCGAGGGACAATTTCTTGTTGATTTTAAGCCGTCCTACCGGAGATAAATCATATCGTTTCGTGTTAAAAAAGAGGTTATCAAACAACAATTTTGCGGCATCAATGCTTGGGGTTTCGCCCGGACGAATTCGTTTGTAAATTTCCACCATCGCTTCCTGCTGAGAGGCGACCTTTTCGATGCCGAGTGTATCTCGAATTACAGGAAGGACCTGAATATTGTCAATAAAGAGAAGTTGAAATTGCCCGATACCGCCAGCCAGAATTTTTTCAACAACCGGCTGGGTGATTTCCTGATTGCGGTCAAGAATAATTTCACCAGTCCGGGTATCAATTAAATCATTGAGAGTGACCCGGCCCAGAAGCTCTTCATCGGGAAGCGCAATCTCCTTAAATCCAGCAGCCTTTAATTTTTTTATATGAAGCCTATTGAGCTTTGTCCCTTCTTTGGCGATCACTTCTTTCGTTTTCTTATCGATCAGACTGTGAGGCGCCTTGAGCATGCCCGAATGAATCTCCGGATCGAGTATTCTGAAGAACTTCCCGTCTTTCAGGACGATTTCTTCGATCGGATAATAATTTTTTAAAAGATCTTCGACCGTATATCCAAAAGCCTTTAACAAAATTGTTGCCGCAAGCTTTCGCCGTCGATCGATACGGACATAGAGGATATCTTTCGCATCAAACTCGAAATCAAGCCAGGATCCTCGATAAGGGATAATTCTTGCTGAATAAAGGACTTTGCCACTTGCGTGAGTTTTGCCCTTGTCATGGGTAAAAGAGACACCCGGAGACCTTTGAAGCTGGCTTACGACAACCCGCTCTGTTCCATTGACAATAAAAGTTCCGTTTTCGGTCATGAGCGGAAGTTCGCCAATGTAAACTTCCTGCTCGCGAACATCTTTCACCTTCTTGGCATTTGTTTTTTCATCCTTGTCCCAGACCATCAGCCGAACACGGATCTTCAGCGGAGCAGCAAAGGTCATCCCTCTTTCCAGGCATTCCAGGACATCATATTTGGGAGTGCCAATCGAGTAATCAAGGAATTCAATCATTGCAGTATCATTGTAGTCTGTAATGGGAAAGACAGACGTAAAAGCCGACTGAAGACCAAAGTCTTCGCGCTGTTCCGGGGAAACGGCCAATTGGAGAAAATGGTCATAAGAACGTTTCTGGATTTCAATCAGGTTCGGAATTTCAATCTTGGTCCCAATCTTTGCAAAATCTTTTCGAGTCCTTAAGGTGTCGGTATGATTTGACATTCAATTTCCTCTTGTCCCCGATCTTCCTGAAAAAAGAGAGCGGGGCGTATTTTTTACGCCCCTGCTGCTAATTTCAAGACATGGATCAGAGAATTAAAAGTTTTTGTATACTAGGGGCTTGTGTCGCCCCCTTCACCGGCAGAGCCGGATGAAGCTTTCCCCTCTTGCTCGCTTACGCTCGCTGGGTATTTATTTTATCTCGACCTTTGCGCCTGATTCTTCCAGTTTCTTCTTCATCGTCTCTGCTTCTTCTTTTGCCACACCGGTCTTGACGGCTTTAGGTGCCGCCTCCACCAGGTCTTTGGCTTCTTTCAATCCCAAATTGGTCAATTCCCGAACGACCTTGATGACCTGGATTTTTTTGTCCCCTGCACTGGCCAAAATAACGTCAAACGCGGTCTTTTCTTCTACAGCCGCGGCAGCGCCCGCTCCGGCGCCTCCCACATGAGCCACCGCTACGGGAGCCGCAGCACTAACTCCGAATTTCTCTTCCAGCATTTTGATGAGTTCTGCCAATTGCAGTACCGGCATCTTTTCTACGGCAGAAATTATTTCTTCATTGGTCATCTTCATTCTCCTTTATTTCAATCGATTATTGATAAAATAATTTTAGACTCCCGCGGCCTCTTTCTTCTCTTTAACCGCACTGAGGGCATAAACGAATTTATTAATCACACCATTTAACGTTCCCACAAAGCCATAGAGAGGGGACTGCATTCTGGAAAGCAGCTGTCCAATCATGACAGAACGGCCTGGCAGACTCGCAACTTGCTGAATCCCTTTCACATCAAGGAGTCTTCCTTCCATCATGCCGCCTTTGAGCTTGAAAGCTTTCTGTTTCTCAGAAAACTCCTTGGCTGCTTTAATGGATCCAATCGGATCATGGTATCCAAAAACCACTCCAATAGGACCTTCAAAATACTCCAGTATCGGCTTATATTCGGTATTTTCAATGGCCTTTTGAACAAGCCGGTTTTTCATGACCTTAAATTCGCCGTCGGCTTTACGGACATTGACCCGGAGCTGCCTCAGAGTTTCTCCGTTTAATCCGGCATACTCGGATAAAATCACTGCGCTTGCCTTGTTAAATCGTTCCGAAATCGCGCGAATTTCATCTGATTTTTCTGTTTTATTCATGTTTTACTCTGTCCTCCTTTCTTGAAATCTTTTTAAATCGCTTCCAAGAAAGAAAAATGATTTAGGGAAATGATCATTTTATTTCAGTCTCGGCAGGCAATGGTATAACCATTCTTAACGATTTAATATCGACCTACTGTCTTAGACATTTTTGGCCCATGAACTCAAGGTTCGAAGGGCAGTTTCAAATCAACTGACTTCTCGGTTCACACTGCCCGGATTGACCGCCACTCCCGGACTCATCGTAGCGGAAAGCGTTATCGATTGCAGGTAAGTGCCTTTGCTCGTTGCAGGCTTGGCCTTTATAACGGCTTCTAAAACGGCCATTCCATTCTCAAAAAGAGCCTCTTCGCTGAATGACTTCTTCCCGATAGGAATATGAAGAACCCCCGCTTTTTCAACTTTGTATTCCACTTTGCCCTTACGAATATCCGCGATGGCCCTCGCCACATCAAATGTGACTGTACCGGTTTTTGGATTGGGCATAAGGCCGCGAGGACCCAACACTTTTCCCAGTTTACCGACGGTTCCCATCATATCGGGCGTCGCTACAACGGAATCAAAATCAATCCATCCTTTCGAAATTTTTTCCGCCAGATCTTCACCGCCAACATAATCTGCTCCCGAGGCGGTTGCTTCTTGCTGCTTTTCTCCTTTGGCAAATACCAATACTTTAACTTTCTTCCCCGTTCCATGGGGAAGAACGACGGATCCGCGAACCATCTGATCAGAATGTTTAGGATCCACACCTAATCGAATCGCAAGGTCAACACTTTCATCAAATTTTGCAAATGCGATCTGTTTAACCAATCCGACCGCATCTTTAAATTCATAATTCTTATCACCGACTTTTGCCTGTGAAGCCGTAAATTTCTTGCCCATTCTTTTACTCCCTTTTAATCATCTCATTTATAGGCTTCTCAAAAAACACCTTATACAAGGCCGCAGCTTCGCGGCGACGGAGGCGTACGTGGCTGGTACGTTGAGGAAGCCGAGAAGCGAGAACGAAGTAGAAGTGCTTTTTCAGAAGCCTTAGTTAATCGATAACTTGGATACCCATACTGCGCGCCGTCCCCCTGATAATCTGAACTGCACCGGGAAGATCCACCGCATTGAGATCCGGCAGCTTTGTTTTCGCGATCTCTTCAACTTGAGCGGCCGTCACTTTCCCCACCTTGTCTTTATTAGGAACCGCAGCTCCCTTTATGACTCCCGCGGCCTTCTTTAATAAATCCGAAGCCGGAGGTGTCTTCATGATAAAGGTAAAAGTGCGGTCTGAAAACACCGTGATGACCACCGGAATAATCGTATCGCCCTGAGCCTGAGTCTTGGCATTAAAACTCTTGCAGAATTCCATGATATTTACGCCATGCTGACCCAACGCCGGGCCGACCGGGGGAGCCGGGTTGGCTTTCCCGGCGGGAATCTGTAATTTAACAAATGCAATCGCTTCTTTTGCCATTTTTAACTAGCTCCTTAATGATTTAAATTTTTTCAACTTGCAGGAATCCCAATTCGACAGGTGTGGGACGACCAAAAATGGAAACAAAGACTTTTAATTTACTCTGCTCCAGATGAACTTCTTCTACCGAACCATTAAACCCAAGGAATGGCCCATCGACAATACGGACATTTTCACCTTTTTGAAACTGGACCTTGCTTCTGGGTTGCGCAGTCCCGGTATCGATCTGGATTTGCAAAGTTTGGACCTCTTCTGGGGACAGGGGAACCGGTTTATCACTTCCCCCAATAAATCCAGTGACCTTCGGGACGCTTTTGACCAGTTGCCACGTTTCATCTTCCATTTCCATTTCAATCAGGACATATCCCGGGAAAAACTTTTTATTTGAGACTTTCTTTTTTCCTTCCTTAATCTCCACGACTTCTTCCGTCGGAATCATGATTTTTCCGAACTTGTCTGCCATTCCGGAGGTCTGTATCTTCTCTTCGATGTTTCCCTTAACTTTCCCTTCAAATCCTGAATAAGTATGGATGACATACCAATTTTTACCCATTCAATTTTCCTATATGAAATAAGATTACGCACTGGCCTGGCCAAATGCTTCGGTTACTTAAAATAATATTTTTAACATCCATCTAATGAATGACCAATCGAACAACTTTCATCAATAGCGAGTCTACCGAGGCAAGAAAAAAACCTAAAATCAGGACAAAAATGATGACCACGGTGGTGGAGCCGATGGTTTCATTTTTTGTCGGATAAGAAATTTTTTTTAGCTCCCCCTGCACCTCTTTAAAAAATTCCGAAATTTTCTGAAAAAATTTCTTCATGATCCGGTCCTATGCTCCTTTATCCCTCGGCTAACCTGATACGATTGAAATTTTAATTACAGGCCAGGAGGGAATCGAACCCCCAACCTCCGGTTTTGGAGACCGATGCTCTGCCAATTGAGCTACTGGCCTATTAGAGGGGCTCACGTCGCCCCCTCCACCGGCAGAGCCGGTTGGAGCCTCCCCCTCTCGCTCACTTTGTTCGCTGAACTATAACACCTGCAGAACCAGCGGCTCTGCTTATTTGACCTCTTTATGTCCTTGCTGTTTACGGCAAAACTTGCAGAATTTTTTTAACTCAAGACGATCAGGAGTATTTCTTTTATTTTTCTTCGTCGTGTAATTCTTTTGCTTGCATTCCAAACAGGCTAAGGTAATAATTTCTCTCATTTCACTTTTTTCCTTATTACGCGGTGATTTCGCTTATGACGCCGGCACCTACGGTTCGTCCACCTTCCCGAATCGCAAACTTCAATCCCTTCTCCATCGCAATCGGCATAATTAATTCCACCGCAATGCTCACATTGTCTCCA